>CAZVXI010000036.1:12246-23953 GCA_964631295.1 uncultured Isosphaeraceae bacterium | reverse complement strand
ATCGCTGCGTTCGCGAGCATCACCCCGCCCGTCACATCGCCCACCGCGAAGATGCGCGGGTCTGCCGTGCGCATCTGTTCATCCACGCTGATGAACCCCGCATCATCACAGCGCACATCCGTCCGTTCCAGATGCAGCGCATCATGCTTCGGCCGATGCCCGCACGCCACGATCACGCGCTCAAACCCGCCAACGTCCAGCCCATCGAGCGGAACATTCATCTGCACCGTCTGCATCGATGCCTTGAGCACCTTCATCAACGGCCGCTTCAAGTCCGCATCCGCGATCGGCAGCAGATCATCACTCGGGCAGAGGATCGTCACCTCACTGCCCAGCGCCTGGTAGATCGTCGCAAGCTCCACCGCGTTGTAGTTGCTGCCGACAACCGCCAGCGATTTCGGCACGCACGCGAGCGCCAGCGCCTCCCACGGGCTCCACACCTTTTCATCACCAGATGGCAGGCCGGGCAGTTCGATCGGCCGCGCCCCGGTCGCGATGATCGCCCGCTTGAATCGCACTCGCGTGATGTTGCCGTTCGCGATGGTGATATTGCGCGAGTCATCGAACCGTGCCTGCCCGTGGAACGTCTCCACGCCGAGCTTCTTCGCAGTCGCAGCCAGCCCCTTGCCAAGCCGTTCGATCGCCTCGCCGATGGCTGCGCGCATGCGATCGAGATCAATCCGCGGCTCATCGAAGACCACGCCCGCGTGCGATGCGCGCAGCGCACGGGCCTTCGTCTCCGCGATATGCAGCAGCATCTTCGACGGGATGCAGCCCTCGTGCAGGCACACGCCGCCGAGCGCGGGGCGGGCATCGACAATCGCGACCGACTGGCCGAGTTCCGCCGCCCGGAACGCAGCGCTGTACCCGGCCGGCCCGCCGCCGATCACCACCACATCCGCTTCCTGAGAAAACTCGCCTACAACCATGCGGGCATGGTATCGGATAGCGGGCAGTGGGCGCGTGATCGGTCTGTTCCTCGCTCGATCGAGCAGCTCACCAGCTTCGCCGTGGGGTCGCCCAACGTAGGCGAGTGTGCCGTTTCGGGGCAGCGGATCAGATGAGCAGATGCGAAACTGTGCGGATGACACGGTGAACGGGTGAGCCACGCCCGTTGCGCCAGCGACGCTGCCGTTTCCTGAGAATCTCTGCCAGTCGCTGAGCGATTCTTATTCTTGCTGTGCGCTTTTCCCAGTCCCTGAGCGGTTCTAATTTTCCCTGTGCGTTTCTCCCAGTCCCTGAGCGGTTCTAATTTTCCCTGTACGGTTCTCCCAGTCCCTGAATGGTTCTTATTCTCCCTGTACGTTTCTCCCAGTCTCTGGGGGGTTCTTATTTTCCCTGTCCGCTTCGTGCAGGTCATGTACAACGTCCACAGGGAAGTTATTTGTGTTATTTGTGTGGATTATGCTCAATGCGCCTCCGGAACACACCGAAGACGCCTGTATCAAGGCACAGAGGTGTGCGGGCAGGTGTGCTCGTACTGTGCCGATTATCTCTTGTGCACTGGAGCACGAACATGTCGATACCTACATTTCGACCAAGCAAGGAAGCGGATCTTTTGACATGGTCTGCGGTATTTGATGCGAAGATCAACGCTTCGCCCGTCACGTACGGCCTGGATGCAGCGCAGGCCACGGCCTACAACGCGTTGCATGTCGAGTTCGAGGCGCGGTATGCAGCAGTACACGACCCGAACACAAACTCCAAGCAGGCAACAATCGCCAAGGACCAGGCCAAAGACAAACTGCTGTATGGCCCTGGCGGTGCGTGGGAACTGGTGAACATCATTCAGGCGTTCCCCGGCACGACCGATGCGATGCGAGGCGAACTTGGCTTGCGCATCCCCGATACCGAGCGTACGCCAGCGAGTGCGCCGGGCATGCCGCCTGATCTTTCGATCGTCTCGACGTTTGCGCGAACGATCAGCGTCCGGCTGCGCGATCAGGAGAATCCGACCCGTCGAGGCAAGCCAGATGGCGTCGAAGGCGCGACGATTTTGTACCACGTTGGTGCTGAGTCGCCCAATGATCCATCGCAGTGGACCTTTGCGAAGATCACATCAAAGACGAAAGTTGATGTGACGATTCCTGCATCGGTGCCGGCAGGCAGCAAGGTGTGGCTGACCGCGTTCTGGTTCAATGCGCGGAAGGAAACAAGCATCGCAGCAACGTCAGAGAGTACACGCATCGCCGACGGGCTCGCCTCAGCGGCGTAAACGATCCGTGTGTTGGGAAGATACGGCAGCATCGGGCCATGACATATTCGGCCCGATGTCTGCGTTTTTGAGGGGTATGTACGGCTGACGGGGAGCAGTCAATGTTTGAAATGCCTCGTGCGTGTGATGAGGCATGTCACGCCGTGCTTGTCGCAGAGTTTCAATGTATCAGCATCGCGTTTGGAGCCGCCGGGGTGGACGATGCATGTGACGCCTGCGTCGATCAGGTGCTGCGGGCCATCGTTGAAAGGGAAGAACGCATCGGACCCTGCGACCGGGGCTGCGAACTCGCCGATGCGTGCAGCAGCTTTTTCCGTCGCGAGGCGGCAAGCAGTGACACGATCAACCTGGCCGCTGCCGATGCCGAGCAACTGGCCATCGGCTGCGATCGAGATGGCATTGCTCTTGAGGTGTTTGCAGGCGAGGATGGCGAAGGCAGCATCGGCGAGCATCGCATCGGTCGGGTCCGGCCCGGCTGCGTGGCCCCATTCGTGCGGCTCAGGCAGTTTGAGGTCGCGGTCCTGCACGAGCATGCCGCCCGGGACGGAACGATAATCAACCTTGCGCCGATCGGAACGGTCGAACGACCCGAGCGCGAGCAGCCTGACATTCGCCCAGCGCTCGCCGAGGGTTGCGATCGCCGAGTCAGAGAAGCTCGGCGCGATGATGACTTCGAGGAACTTCTTTCCCTGGCAGATCGCATGTGCGAGGGCATCATCAACTTCGGTATTGATCGCCGCGATGCCGCCGAACGCTGCGAGCGGGTCGCCCGCGCATGCGCGGTTGACTGCATCGACAGGTGAGTCTGCGACTGCGCCGCCGCAGGGATTGGTGTGCTTGACGATTGCAGCGCAGTGTTGATCGCGAAACGATGCTGCGAGGTCGCGTGTGAACTCGACGACGGCAGACGCATCGAGGATGTTGTTGTAACTCAGGGGCTTGCCGTGGAGGATGTTTGCGCGGGTGATTGTGGGATCGCCCGAGGAGGGGTTGCTGTAGAGTGCTGCGTGCTGGTGTGGGTTCTCGCCGTAGCGGAGTTCGGAGACGTGGGCGTATGTGAGGCGCAGTGTCTGTGGGAAATCGCCGGACTGGCGCGAACACATCCACGATGCGATGGCAGTGTCGTATTCTGCGGTTCGGGTGAACGCAGCGGCTGCGAGGTCGCGGCGGAGCGTGAGGGTGGTGTGGCCTTCGTGGGCGCGCAGCTCGTTGATCACGCGGTCGTACTGGGATGGGTTGGTGACGACGGTGACGAACTGGTGATTCTTTGCTGCTGAGCGGAGCATGGAAGGCCCGCCGATGTCGATCTGCTCGATGGCCTGGTCTTCAGCGATGTCGGGCTGGCGGACAGTCTGCTCGAAGGGGTAGAGGTTCACGCAGAGCAGGTCGATGGGGCTGATGCCGTGAGTGGCAAGGGCATCGAGATGGCTCTGGTCATCCCGCCGGGCGAGCAGTGCGCCGTGGACGTTGGGGTGGAGCGTTTTGACGCGGCCGCCCATCATCTCCGGGAAGCCGGTGATCTGATCGATGGGAGTGACAGCGATGCCTGCTTCATCGAGTTTCCTGGCGGTGCCGCCTGTGGAGATGATCTCGATGCCGAACTCGACAAGGCCGCGCGCAAATGGGATGAGGTCGGTCTTGTCGCTGACGGAGAGGACAGCGCGGCGGATGGCGATGTGGTGGTCGGACATGGGGCCGAGTGTATGCCGGGGCGGTGTTGGAATCATTCACCCGGAATGTGCGTGACAACACCTTCCCACGGGCTGGATGCGGTTGCGTAGAGGCGCTTTGGGATGCGGCCCGAGCGGGCACCGAGGTATCCAGCCTCGCAGGCGGCTGCCATGGCACGGGCCATCTGCACGGGATTGGCTGCGTGGGCGACGCCGGTGTTCATAAGGACGCCATCGGCGCCGAGTTCCATGGCGATGGCGACATCGCTGGGCGTGCCGACGCCTGCATCGACAATGACGGGGTAGTCGGCAGCGCCGCCGCTCTCAGGGTTTTTGAGCAGATCGAGAATCAGGTGGATTGCGGAAGGATTGACGATGCCCCGACCGGAACCAATCGGGCTGCCGGCAGGCATGACGCTCGCCGCGCCGGCATCGCGCAGGCGGACAGCCATGATCGGGTCATCGCTGGTGTAGCAGAGAACCTCGAAGCCATCTTTGAGAAGTTCCTCGCAGGCGTGGAGGGTGCCGACAGGATCGGGCAGGAGGGTTTTTTTGTCGCCGAGGACTTCGAGTTTGACCCATGAGGCGCCGGGATTGCCGAGCTGTTCAAGAATCTCGCGGCCGAGACGCGCAACGCGGACAGCATCATCTGCGGTGAAGCAGCCTGCGGTGTTGGGCAGAATGGTGTAGCGATCGGTATCGAGGGCATCGAGCAGGGACCGGCCGCTCGCGTCGTACAACCTCTCGCGACGAACTGCGACGGTGACGACCTCAGTGCCGGATGCATCAAGGGCGGCGGCCATTGTGGGGTTGTCGGGGTATTTGCCGGTGCCGAGGATGAGCCGGTTGTTGATGACGCGGCTGCCGAGTTGCAGAGGCTTGCAGATGGATGATTTGGGTGTGAGCGTGGTGGTTGTCATGGTGGAACAAAGGAAAGTTGTGAGGATTCAGCCGCCGCCGACAAGCGTGACGAGTTCGACGGTGTCGCCATCAGAAAGCTCGCGCTCGGCATGCTGGCGTTTGGGCACGAGCTGCCGGTTCACCTCAACAGCGCAGGGCTGGTCTGCCAGTCCGCGCCGCTGCACGAGCGACTCGACAGTGCATGCGTCGGGCACTTCACACTCGCTACCATTGAGTTGAATGAACATGGTCAGGAAGATGATAGGCCGACGGATGCAGAGCGTTGTAGCGCCGGGAATGGCGATTGCACTGGCGAGTTCGGGCATAGCACAAACGCCCGGAGCGGCCGCTGATGATCTGCCGTTTCGGCTTGGAGCGTTCTCGAAGCAGATCGTCGAGTTCAACAAGCCCGCTGCGGTTGCGATCTCGGAGAACGGCGAGATATTCGTTACCGACACGCTCAACCGGCGTGTTGCTGTGGTGGATCGCGAAGGGAATCTGCTGCGGACATTCGGTGAGGATGTATTGCGTTCGCCGGGCGGGATCGCGATTGACATTGATGAGCCACAACACCTTTGGGTGGCAGATGAAGGTTGCCTAGTGCAGTTCGATTTGGCAGGCAACGTACAGTTGTACGCGGAGTTGGGGCTTGGCAGACGCCCGCTGGCAGGTATCGCTGGCTCGCGCGCAGGCGTGCTCGCGGCCGATGAAATCGGCAATCGGATTGTGTGTGCTGGTCCGGGATCGTGGTTCGGCGAGTTTGGATCGAATGATGGTCAGTTCAATCATCCGACAGATGTCGCGGTGGATGAAGATGGGTTCATCTACGTTGCAGATTCAGACAACAACCGCATTCAGAAGTTCGATGTGAATGGCAACTTCATTACGAAGTGGGGCCAGTGGGGTCCGTTCCCCGGCATGTTTGATCGGCCGACAGGTGTTGAAGTGCGCGATGATCGAGTGTTCGTTGCCGATCAACAGAATCACCGCATCCAGGTGTTTACAACCGACGGGAAGTTGATCTATCGCTGGGGTGTGCACGCGCTGCTGCCACGTGAAGGGGAGGGCAAACTCCATTACCCGGCCGACATCGCCATTGACCCGAACGGCAACTTCGCGGTCATCTGTGAGGGGTTTGAGAATCGCATTCAGATATTTGAGTGCGCTGCTGATGAAATAACAGAGGCGCAACTCAACACGCCGCCGCCGCCGTTCGCGCAGCAGACGCACTTCGGTGACTATCTCGATATCGATGGCAAACTGCTGGCGATCGGCGAGCCGGAATCACACACGATCTATATCTTCCGCATCGACCGCAAGGTGCCGGTGATCATCACGCAGTTCGGCATGCAGGGCACACAGCCGGGGCGGTTCTCGCGGATCGGGCCGATCGCGCTGGATGCAGAAAAGAAGGTGCTGTGGGTAGCGGATCAGGGTTCGCGCGTACTGCAGATGTTCTCGCTGGAAGATCTGGATGCAGAGGGCGAGTTTCGAATGCAGCCGTTCGCGAGCCGGTTCGTGCGCGCTGTTGATCCGGGTACGCTTCTTGATGATGGTGCCGGGCCGATTGATCCCGTGGCGATTGATGTGGATCGAGTTGGGCGGGTGTTGGTGGCTGATCAAAACCGAGATGCGGTTGTTTTATTCGAGCCAGAGTCGCGAGAGGCGTCGATCCTGACGCACTGGCCGGAGATCGCGGATCTTCGCCTGAGCGCTGATGGCGGCATTCTGTGGTGTGCCAATGAAGCTGGAACAACTGTTGTCGGCATTCGCGCTGATTCGAGTGCATTCGCCTCGCACGCTAGTGTCAAGGACCATCTGACTGGACAGCTTCGCGCGTTTCTTCCGCTGCGTTCGGGGTGGATTGCCGTTGACATTGCGGCCGGAGAACTGGTTCGCATGACTGACGACCAAGTAGAACGGATCGGCACCTTCGGTTCTGACAACGGTCAACTCTGGCATCCGGGTCAGGTGCGTGTTGCCGATGACGGCCGAATATTCGTTGTGGATCGTGGCAATCATCGCGCGCAGATATTTTCACCCGGCGGTGAGTGGCTGGTGACGTTCGGCGTCGGCCGGGCGCGAACGAACACGGATCGACCGGAGAACGATGAATGATGCGCACAGGGTTGATTGTGGTTATGATGTTGTTGGCGATCGGATGCGCGAGCCCGGATGGCAAGACCATTGATGATCATGACTCCTTCGGCGGTGTGCCTGCAGTTGCTGCACGCGGCGCGAGTTTTGATATCAAGAGCCGCGACGGCAGATATCACCTCCGCGCGCAACTGGTTGAGCGCGACACACTTCCAGCCAGCGAGCCATTTGACATGGTGGTGCGCGTGGTCGACGGCCCGCCGATGGCTGAAATCAGATTGAGCTTCGATGCAGCCATGCCACATCATGGTCATGGGATGAATGTTGTTCCGGTGACCACGAAACAGGCTGATGGTTCGTTCCTTGTCGAAGGGATCTTGCTGCACATGGGTGGCCGATGGGAGTTGTACTTTGACGTTGATGAAGGCGGCATCACCGAGCGCGTGCAGCATGTGGTGATGATCGAATGAAGCTCTCTCGCGCTATTCCGGTGCTTCTGATTGCAAGTGCTTGCGCAACATGGACGCAGCATGAATCAGATGACGACTGGCGACTGCTGCCGATGAACGATGCGCAGCGGCGGCGTGTGCTGGCTATGTCGCCACTGGGCGAGCCACCACCTGACCCAACGAATCGAGTGGCGGATGATGGGGAGGCCGCTGAGTTTGGGCAGGCGCTGTTCTTTGATCCACGGCTGTCATCATCAGGCACGGTATCCTGCGCCACCTGTCACGATCCGCAAAAGGCCTTCTCGAACGGGAAGCAGTTTGGTGAGGGGATCAAGCAGACTCAGCGACACGTGCCGACATTACTCAACGTTGCGCATCTCAGGTGGTTCTACTGGGACGGCCGGGCGGACACACTCTGGGCGCAGGCGCTGCAGCCTATCGAGCATGAAGACGAGATGGGTTTCGACCGCGTTGGTCTCGCGCGGCTGATCGCGCGTGAGAAACGGCTACGCATGCAGTATGAAGTGATCTTCGGCGATCTTCCTGCAGAAATCTCAGCACAGGCGCTTCCAACTGCCGCCAAGCCCGCTCACTGCTCACCTGATGATCCGCGGCACCGTGCCTGGCTCACGATGACAGACTCGCAGCAGGCAGCTGTCAATCGGGTGTTCGCCAACGTCGGCAAAGCGCTTGCGGCCTATCAGCGAAGGCTCCAACCAGAGCGGTCGCCGTTTGATATGTTCCTCGAAGGGCTGCGTGATGGAGATAGATCCAAGCAGCGTGCTCTTTCCATTTCTGCTCAACGCGGGCTGCAACTGTTCTTCGGCGAAGCGAACTGCCACCTCTGCCATCGTGGCCCGCTGTTGAGCGATCAGACATTTCACAATATCGGTGTGCCGCTCGGGCGGGCAGATGGCTGGCAAGACGCCGGTCGGTTTGATGCGATCAGAATCGTGAGCGGAGATCCGTTCAATGCGGCGGGGCGTTACAGCGATGATCCGAGCAGTGACATTGCCCGACGGCTGCAGACACTGCGAGCCATCCCCGATGTTTGGGGGGCGTTCAAAACGCCGTCGCTGCGCAGCGTTGCTCGAACTGCGCCGTATATGCATCATGGGCAACTGGCGACTCTGGAGGACGTGGTCCGTTTCTATTCCTCGCGTGAGAACGCCATACAGGTCGGACATCACGTGGATCCGCTTCTTCAGCCGCTGAATCTCAGCGAGCAACAGATCGCTGATCTCGTCGCGTTTCTGGAATCGCTCAGCAGTCCGCCCCTGCCTGATCGGCTGTGCAGCCCGCCACGTGAGACTGCCGATCGCTGAACAAACGTTGGCGGTGCTGGCTGCTGGCGAATACGATAGAGAAAAGCCGCCAAGGAGGTTTGACAGGACATGGCAATGCACAAACGAATCATCGCAGTAGCAGTCCTCGGTTGTGCCTTTGCGACCATGGTGATTGGCCACCCCGACGATCCCAAAGTCAAAGACATCAAACCGCGATATGAAGGTCCGGGGTGGCGAGCGGCCACACGCGGTGATGTGCCACTGAACTTCCAGAGTGTCGGAGTGAAACTCGAGAGTTGGATTTCCGTTCCGGACTTCGGTGATCACAATCGTGCCAACGACTGCTGGGGCTACACGTCGCCAGCCGGGCGCGAGTACGCGATCATCGGTTTGTCAGACGGTACCGCGTTCGTAGAGGTAACGGACCCGGCGAATCCGGAGATCGTCACGCAGTTTGCCGGTCCCAGCAGTATCTGGCGCGACATCAAGACCTATCAAACGTTCGCTTACGCCGTGAGCGAAGGCGGCGAGGGAATCCAGGTGTTCGATTTGTCGAATATCGACGCTGCTGATGATCGCATCACACAGCTCGCGAACGTCACAACCGGGGGCTCGCTTGCCTCGCACAATGTGGCGATTGATACAGACAGCGGTTTCCTCTATCGGTGTGGCGGTGCGAGTAACGGCCTGCGGATGTATGACCTCGATGAGCCGACATCCCCGGAGTTTGTCGCATCCTGGCCCGATCGCTATGTGCATGATGCACAGATTCGAACGATGGACGTGCCAGGCCATCCGAACAATCCGCGGCAGATCGCGTTCTGCTGCAGCGGCTTCAACAATGGATGGGATCAGCCCGGCATCGACATTCTTGATGTCACCGACAAGCAGAACATCGTGCTGCTCTCCCGATATGAATATCCCAACGCGGTGTACTCCCATCAGGCATGGCTGTCAGATGACAATCAGTACCTGTATCTGAACGATGAACTTGATGAAGGCACCTTCGGGATCGAATCGAAGCTGATCATCATTGACGTCAGCGACCTGAGTGCGCCGTTTCAGGTCGATCCTGTTGCTAATGGCAATCCGGCGATTACACACAACCTGTACGCGAAGAACAACCACGTCTACGCAGCAAACTATACAAGTGGGCTGCGGATCTTTGACACGAGCAATCCCACGGAACCGGTGGAAGTCGCATGGTTCGATACCGTGCCCAACTCCGAAGCGCCGACCTACAACGGACTCTGGAGCAATTACCCTTATTTTCCGAGCGGAACCGTCATCGGCAGCGACATCGAACGAGGGCTGTTCGTCTGGTCACTCGAGATCGATCAGTTGCAGATCGCTCAGACGAGTGAGCCAACGAACATCATCAGCCCTGCCGGCGCGACGGTGTCGTTTGATGTTATGGAACTCGACGGCGTGCTGGAGTCCTCCTCTGTGAAGTTGTTGTACGACACCGGCTCAGGCTTCAGTGAAGCAGCACTCCTCGGTCGCGGTGGTGGCTCATATGACGCAACGCTCCCGGAGCTTCCCTGTGGCGCGACCGTGCGATGGTACATCGAAGCATCCACCACCGGTGGTGCTGTCGTGACGTTGCCCGCGTTGGGTGAGGACGCTCCCTTCGTTGGCCTCGTTGCAGAATCACTCGTGACGCTTGTTGCGGACGATGCCGAGACAGATCTTGGCTGGATTGCAGCAGGGGATGCAGTCAGTGGCGGCTGGGAGCGGGGCGTTCCAGTTGATGACGCTGGCTGGCCCCATGACCCAAGTACAGATGGTGATGGCAGCGGCAGTGCATGGCTCACTGGAAATGCTGCTGGCAATACGGATGTTGATGAGGGCTCCGTGGCTCTCACGGGGCCGGTCTGGGATTTGTCCAGCGGACCGATCGTGATTGAGTACAAGTACTTCCTGAAGCTGAACAATGACAACGGCGATGATGCGCTTGCCGTTGAAATGAGTGTTGCAGGCGACGGTGGGCCGTGGACGGAAATCGCGAGGCACTCACTGAATGGTGGGCCGAACTGGCAATCACATACGATCACGCCTGACGATCTTGCTGATGTGGGCGTTACGCCCAGCGACACGACAGTGCTGCGCTTCACTGTGAACGATGATGGTGCTTCGAGCATTGTGGAGGCGGGCCTCGACGGTTTGCTGATTCGAGCTGTCAACTGCGTTGCAACCGTACCTGGAGATGCAACCGGCGATGGCGCCGTTGGCCTCGCAGACTTGCTCGCCATCCTCGCCGGCTGGGGCGAATGTGAGGCACCATGCCCGCCTTGCGATGTTGACCTCGATGGCGACTGCTCAGTTGGCTTGAGTGACCTGCTGTCGGTTCTCAGCAACTGGGGTGCAGGCGGCTGATTTGATGCCTGGCTTCCGTGGCTGCTGAATCGATGTACTCGACCTTGGACACTGGAGTGGTTGCGACCTGTGTCGCGCGCAATCGCAATAGCCTCATGGCCGAACTGGGATCAGCGGCAGTTGGCGAATCAGCCAGTCGGCGAACGCCTGCTTGCTCAGTCGCGCCGACGGCTCAACGACATCCCCGGACCGAAGCAGGAGGCTGGCTTCGATCTCCTCGGCATCCATCGTTTCCAGTGGGTTCGCCACGATCGCATCGACGTTCTTGCGAGCAAGCTTGTCTGCCGCAGACGCTGCGAGCTGGTCGTGCGGCTCAAGCGCGAAGCCGATGATCCGCTGAGATGGCTGCCTGCCGGCGGCACATTCCCGCAGGAGATCGGGCGTGGCTTCCAGTTGGAGGGTGAGGCCAGCCTCCGCACGACGGATCTTTTTCGTGGTGTTGTGAGTTGCGAAACGGTAATCCGCGACGGCTGCTGCCATGATGAGCAAATCGTGCGTCGGCCAGTGGGTCGTGAGTAACGATTGAAGATCGGCACTGGTGCGAAACCGCTCGACGCGCAGCTTCGTAGTGTTCGGGGGTTCGGCACATGTCGGGCCGAGCAGCAGTGTAGTCGCGCACTGCCGCGCGGCCGCGCGGGCGATTGCGATGCCAAGCCGCCCTGAAGAACGATTCGCGATGTAGCGAACAGCGTCCATCGGCTCGTGCGTCGGGCC
>CAZVXI010000036.1:0-12236 GCA_964631295.1 uncultured Isosphaeraceae bacterium | reverse complement strand
GATTCGAGGTGTTGAGTCGCCCATTGCACACTCCGGTGCCGTATTCGGTGGTTGCCCTTGCGGCGATGTGCCGAGAAGTCCATACTACATGATTCTGTTGTTCTCCCGCGCCGGGCGGCACGATCCGCCTCCCACACCCTTTCGTGAGCGACCATGGTCCGAATCCGCAAGAAACTGGGCGAAATACTCGTCGATTGGAATGTCATCACTCCCGAGAATGTCGAGCAGGCGCTCGGCATTGCCAAGGGCAGCAACAAGCGGATTGGCGAAGCACTCGTCGAGGCTGGCTTTTGCAATGAGACGAACGTCGCCAAGGCGCTCGGGCAGCAGTTCGACATGGAGTACATCGATCTCGACGGATCTGGCGGCGATCAGATCGACATGTCGCTGATTCCCGATGAGTTGATCAAGAAGCACCTCATCCTCCCAATGGGCAAGCAAGGCGGTCGGATGAAGGTCGTGATCCACGATCCGATGGACCTTGAGTTGCTTGACCTGCTTCGATTCCGCTTGAACAGCGAAATTGACACTGCAATCGCGCCAAAAACAACCATCAAGGCGTATATCGACGGGCAAGCGGGCGGTGGCTCAATGTTCAGCGACCAGGAATCGCTGGTCACTGAGTCGGTCGATGTGACGATGGACCGTTCCGTCGACGCCTCGGTTGACATTGCCGCGGGCGATGATGCTCCGATGGTCCGGCTCGCCAGCCGTCTTATTGTCGAGGCGGTCCGCGGCAGAGCGTCGGATATTCACGTTGAGCCCATGGAAGACCGCATCATTCTCCGGTACCGCATTGACGGCGTTTGTCACGTGCGAGACAACCTGCCGAAACGTATGCAGTCGGCCCTGCTTGCACGTTTGAAACTTATGGCGGGTGTCAATATCGCGGAACGTCGTATCCCGCAGGACGGCCGCATCAAAATGCCGATCGATGGTGAGCAGATCGACTTCCGTGTTTCCTGCTGCCCTGCCTATCACGGTGAGTCGATCGTGCTGCGTGTGCTCAGGCCTGATGCAGTTCGGATCGGCCTTGAGAATCTTGGATTTGAGCCTGAGAACCTCGAAGTCTTCAACAAGATCATCCGCCGACCAACAGGCATCTTCCTTGTGACGGGGCCGACCGGTTCGGGCAAGACGACTACGCTGTATTCGGCGCTCGATATTCTCAATCGGCCCGACCGGAAGATCATCACTGCAGAAGACCCGGTTGAGTACAACTTCAACGGCATCAACCAGTGTCAGGTGCGCGAGTCGATCGGCCTGACATTTGGAAAGATTCTTCGAGCCATGCTCCGTCAGGCACCGAATATTGTGCTCATCGGTGAAATCCGCGACCAGGAGGTTGCGGAGATCGCAATTCAAGCGGCCCTGACTGGCCACCTCGTGTTCTCGACGCTGCACACCAACGATGCCCCATCGGCGATCACCCGTCTGGTCGACATGGGAGTCAAGCCATTCCTCGTGGCATCCTCGATTCAGGCCATCATGGCCCAGCGGTTGATTCGAGTGTTGGCCGACGACAGCAAGACCATCGACGAGAAACCAGACCCCCGCATTCTGGAGGTCTGCGGCATTTCTCGAGAAGAAGCAGCCACGGCCGAGATTTATAAAGCTGGTAGCTCAGCACGAAATCCCACAGGTTTCCGCGGGCGAAAGGCGATATTCGAGCTGATGCGGATGAACTCGGAGATTCGCGAGTTGGCGTTCAAACGCGCTCCGATCGGCGATATCCGGGCAGCGGCAATCCGAAATGGCATGAAGACGTTGGTTGAGGACGGCAAGATCAAGATTCTCAAGGGCGTTACGACGCCCGCGGAGGTGGCACGATTCGCCCAGGCTGACACGCTTGTCGAGTCAAATGTCGATATTTGAACCCCGAAGGATGGGCAGATTGCTGGGGATTTTGGTGTACTATCAAGCTGACCGTGCGTGCGGCAGTGCAAGAGTGAAGAAGGAAATGCAGCCCTATGTCGACCGTTCAAATTGACCGTCTGCTGGATACCGTGATCAAGATGGAGGCATCCGACCTCCACCTGTGCACGGGTCGGAAGCCCACGCTTCGTCTGAACGGCTCGTTGCGATCACTCGATACGAAAGTGCTCGATTCGGACGACTGTGTCGCGCTGATGAAGGCCATTACGCCTGAAAGGGCTCAACAGGAGC
Source organism: uncultured Isosphaeraceae bacterium (assembly GCA_964631295.1). GTDB lineage: Bacteria > Planctomycetota > Phycisphaerae > Phycisphaerales > SM1A02 > CAZVXI01. The sequence continues at coordinate 10,070 of CAZVXI010000036.1, read as the reverse complement.
TTCAGGAAGAGGGCAGTTGCGACTTTGGGTTTGCCTATGGAACCGAGGCCCGTTTCCGTGTTGCCGTGTTCCGTCAGCGAGGCGACATTTCAATCGCGTTGCGACTTATCCCAAACGAACTGCTTACGTTCGAGCAGATCGGCCTGCCATCCATCTGCAAGGAGTTGATTCGTCGACCCCGTGGTCTGTTCATCGTCACAGGCCCGACGGGCTCGGGTAAGACAACGTCCCTCGCGACGATGCTTGATCACATCAACACGAACCTCGACCGCCACATCGTGACCGTCGAGGACCCGATCGAATACTACCATTACCACAAGAAATCAATCGTCAACCAGCGAGAGGTCGGCGTGGACGTCCCGAGCTTCTCTGAGGCGTTGCGTCGCGTGTTGCGACAAGACCCGGACGCGATCCTTGTCGGCGAAATGCGCGACCTGGAGACGATCGAGTCGGCGATTCGGGCCGCCGAGACGGGCCACCTCGTGTTTGCGACGCTGCATACGACAGGCGCGTCGGGCACCATCAACCGCGTCATTGACGCCTTCCCAGTGAACCAGCAGGCCCAAGTCCGTGTGCAGTTGTCGGTCGCCTTGATCTGCGTGCTCAGTCAGGTGCTGCTCGCTCGTGTGGACCGGCCCGGCCGCGTAGCCTGCTATGAGTTTCTGGTCATCACGCCCGCGATCGCGAACCTTATTCGTGAGAACAAGACTTTCCGAATCGATTCCGCGATTCAGACAGGCCGCAAATTTGGAATGCAGTTGCTGGACGACCACCTGTGGACACTCTATTCAAAAGGCGTCATCTCCGCAGAAGAGATGATCGACAAGAGTCGCGATCCGGCAGACTTGGCTGAGAAGGTCCATCGAACCGGTGGCAGCGTGAACCGCACTGAGATCGACGGTATGCCGGACGCATGACTCTGCCAGCGGCAACGATTCCTTGCCTGCAATTCGGGGAAAATGTCATGATCATCGGAACCCTGTCGGGGTGTTCTGCGGACACACTAGCAGCGTTGCGATACGCGAAAAGGGTCATAAGCCAAGTGTCATAACGGTTTTATGTGGCTTGTCGGGGTTGCAAAGGCAGTTCACTCGTCCGATAGTCTTTGAAGCTTTGAGAATCAGCCCGCGAGTGACGCGACCCAGTTGTGGGTCAGTTGTGAGGATTGAATGGCAACAGCAACAACTGCCAAGCCCCGTTCGAAGATCGAGCCGTCGGAACTGAAGGGTCGACGCTTTGGTCGAGTTCTGACCAAACTCGGCAAGATCAAGCGCGATCAGGTTCACGAAGCGCTCGCGATCCAGCGGGCCCGCAAAGAAAAGGGTCAGCCCGAGAAACTGGGCAAGCTCCTCGTCGAGCTCGGCTACATTACCGAAGATGATGTGACTGAAGCGCTCGCCGGTCAGGCTGGCATGCGGATGGTCGATGTCTCGGTTGACTCACTCGGCAACGATCTGATCGAGGCTCTGCCGGCAGAAACTGCCACGACGTACCAGATCATTCCGCTCGCCTATGACGAGAAAACCCGCGCCATCACCATTGCGATGAAGTCGCCGGACAACTTCCGCGCCGTCGATGACCTCCGACTGTTGATGGGCCTCAAAGTGGATGCGGTTGTCGCGCCTGCCGAGCAGATTGACCAGGTCCTGTCGTCCAAGTACAGCGGCCAGGGACCGTCCATGGCCAACATCATGGCGGAACTGGAATCGGAAGATTCGCTCGCGATTTTCGACGGTCGAGGCGACTCGATCGACCTTGACGAACTCAGCGAGGCGGCGTCGGATAACAAAGTCGTACGCCTCCTCAATCTCGTGCTGCTGCAGGCGATTCGCGATAAATCTTCGGACATCCACTTCGAGCCGTTCGAAGATGAGTTCAAGATGCGATACCGCATCGACGGCGTTTTGTACGAGATGATCCCACCGCCCAAGCACCTTGCTCTGCCGATCATCAGCCGCATCAAGGTGATGGCGAATCTGGACATCGCCGAGCGCCGTCTCCCGCAGGATGGCCGCATCGAACTCGTCGTCAACAACAACCCGATCGATCTCCGCGTCAGCGTGCTGCCGACGATGTTTGGTGAGTCAGTTGTGATGCGTGTGCTCGACCGGTCGAATGTCCAGTTGGACCTTGACAAGATCGGCTTACGTGAAGATGAACTCGAATCCATGAGAGGGCTGATTGCCAAGCCCAACGGCATCATTGTCGTGACTGGCCCCACAGGTTCAGGCAAGACGACGACGCTCTACGCGGCGCTCAACGATTTGAACGAGCCGGAAACCAAGATCCTTACTGCCGAAGATCCGGTGGAGTACGACATCGATGGCCTCATCCAGTGCCAGGTGAATACCGATCAGGATCTCACATTTGCTCGGCTGCTGCGTTCCTTCCTGCGTCAGGACCCGGACATCATCCTTGTTGGTGAAATCCGCGACCTTGAGACTGCCCAGATTGCTGTTCAGGCATCGCTCACCGGGCACCTGGTGTTCTCGACGTTGCACACGAATGATGCACCATCATCGATTCTGCGTCTGCTGGACCTCGGCGTGGAATCGTTCCTGCTCACAGCGACCATCGAGGCGATCGTGGCCCAACGCCTCGTGCGACGCATATGCACGAAGTGTAAGGAAGAGTTCCTCCCGTCAGAAGAGCAACTGATGGAACTCGCATTGCGGCCGGAAGATGTGGAAAGTCGCACGTTCTGGCGAGGCAACGGCTGCGATAGTTGCAATCACACTGGCTACCGAGGCCGAATGGCCATCTTCGAGATCATGCAACTCGATGACAAGATGCGTCAACTCGTCATGGAACAGGCATCAACGAACGTCCTGCGCGTCGAATCGCGACGGCGGGGCATGCGCACATTGCGCGAATCTGGCTTGCTGGCCATCTACGAGGGCCAGACAACCATCGATGAAGTCGCTCGCGAAACGATCATGGAGGACTGAGTTCATCCGCCCGCACAAATCTCTACACGGATGACCAGTGAGAAGACATGCCCACTTACGCATATGAAGCATTGAACTCAGCCGGCAAGCCCCAGACGGGCACCATTGAAGCTGCATCGAGCGAGGAAGCCATCCAGCGCATCAAGGGCCAGGGGTACTTCCCCACGTCCGTCCGCGAGCAGAAGGTCAAAGGCGGCGAAGCAAAAGGCTCGCGCTCCACGACGACCAAGAAGAAAAAGAAAAAAGGTGGCGGCACGCTCGCCGCGATCAGTATCGGCGGGGTGAGCCAGAAGAAGCTGACACTCTTCACGCGACAGTTATCGACTCTGCAGGACGCAGGCCTGCCGCTGTTGCGTTCGATTCAGATTCTCGAGTCGCAGCAGAAGCCCGGTCTGCTCAAGTCGATCCTCGCACAGGTCTCAGAGGACGTTGAGTCCGGTTCGACCCTATCCGATGCGATGGCCAAGCATCCCAAGGCATTCAACCGCCTCTACTGCAAGATGGTGAACGCTGGTGAAATTGGTGGTGTGCTCGACATCATCCTCCAGCGTCTCGCGAACTTTATGGAAAAGAGCCAGCGACTGCGACGGCGCATCATTGGTGCGATGATCTATCCGATTGTCGTCATCATTGTCGCTGTTGCGATTGTTACGGGCATCATGGTGTTCGTCATCCCCAAGTTCCGCGAGATCTTCGACGACTTCGAGGTGGAACTGCCGGGCCTGACGATGTGGCTGATCGACGTCAGCATGTGGATGGCAGGGCAAGGGTCACCTGACCAGGTCATACCCGGATGGGTGTGGATTGTCGCGTCGCCGTTCCTGCTGTTCTTCTTCTTCAAGTTGATCCGCAAGACCAATCCGGGTCGTGCCGCGACAGACATTGTGCGCATCAAGATTCCGGTCATCGGCAATCTGATCCGCAAGACTGCCGTTGCGCGATTCACGCGAACACTCGGCACGTTGATCTCTGCCGGTGTGCCCATCCTCGAAGCGATCATGATCACACGCGATACGTCCGGCAACTATGTGTACGAGCGTGCTCTGACGCAGGTGCACGATTCAATCCGCGAAGGCGAGACGTTTGCCGGCCCGCTGCGCGAAGCGAAGGTCTGTGATGCAATCGTTGTGAACATGATCGATGTCGGCGAAGAGACCGGTGACCTCGACACGATGCTCATGAAGATCGCAGACAACTACGACGAAGAAGTCGATGTCGCAGTCCAGGCGCTGCTCAGTCTGCTTGAACCGATGCTGGTCGTCGTGCTGGGCGGAATCGTCGGCACCATCGTGCTCGCGCTGTTCCTCCCGCTCGTGAAGATGATCGAATCGGTTTCCGGCACCACCGGCTGATTCATCCAACAAAGGACACGAGATACACATGAACGCTTTGCGACGACAACCCGACACAACCAGCCGCCGACCTGCGGCCCGATGTCGCGCGTTCACGATCACCGAACTGCTCGTCGTGATCACGCTCATCATCCTTCTGCTCACGATCATTGTCGTGGCGGTGAACCAGGCGATGAAGACCGCGCAGGGAACCAACACGCAGTTTCTGATGTCGTCGATCCGCCAGGGTCTCGACCAGTTCCGCGAAGACCACGGTTACCTGCCACCCGTCTTGGGTGATCCGACCTCGAATGACCCGATGACGACGCGCGATTTGCGACTCATCGATCCCTTTGCGGGTTCATACCAGAGTGATGCCCAGAGTTGGTATTCCGTGACTTCGCTTGCAGAATATCTCATCGGTCTCGGTGATCGCACCGTGGACGGCTACGGCAATGGTCCGGGTGGTTCGGAAATCCCGCCGACCGGCATTCGCAATCCGGGAATCGACGGCGTCTGGAGTGCCACAATCTATGGCGCGCAGGCTGGCGCGTTCGGCGATCGCAATCCGGTCAACGAAGGCCAGGTCTTCGGCCCGTATCTCGAGCTCAAAGACGATCGCCTCCTCGGCGGATGGGATGCGGCGAATAACCTCGTCGTTTTCCCCGGCGATGTACCCGCAGCAGCGTTCGCGGCGCTTCCAAAGGTGATCGTCGACTATTGGGGGCAGCCGATTCATTACTACCGTCGCCCGTACCCGCCCAATGCGATCAAGCAATCGTACAGGGCGGTGGATTACGGCGAAGATGGTGCGACCGATCAACCGCCAACACTGTCGGATATCTACCTGCTTCGGCCGTTTACGATTCGTCCCGGGTCAGGCATCAATGCGCGCTTTGCCGATGCCTCGGGCGACAAAGCCAGCACCCGCGCCCTTAACACGGCCGAGTTTGGGCTGTTCTCATCGGGGGCAGATCGCACCTTCAATCCGGATGTGCGTTTCGACGATCCAATGGCGCCCGGCAACACGCTTGGGACTGATCTTTCCAATGAAGACAACATCGTGGAGTTGGGCCAATGATTCTGCGACATGAGACAATCCGTCGCGCGGCCCTTCGTCGCATCCACCGAGCCTTCACACTGGTGGAGTTGCTCGTCGTCATCGGGATCGTGATCCTGCTCGCTGCGCTGACGATTGCAGTCGGGCCGGCCGTGTTTGGCAAGTCCGATGAACGGCTCGTGCAGAACACGCTCACACTGCTCGACCAGGCCATGACCGAATGGCAGAACGAAGGACAGAAAATGCTCTCGTGGGGGATCGATGACACGCCGGTGGGGGCCCAATTCGACGTACAGGCCGATGACGAACCCGACATGCAACTGGTCGATGCGCTCAATCGCATCTCGCGGAACGACATCACGCGTGGCATCCTCGCGCAGATTGATCCGGACTTCCTGCAGGGAGATGTGACTGCAACAACGGTCATCATCACCGATCTCGTCGATCCGTGGGGGACGGCGTTCTACATGATCCATCCCGGCATCATCGGGACTGACTACGAGAAACTGTACGGCCCTGCACCGGGTGGTGCTTCGCTTGACACGGACGGCACCGTCTACATGGACCAGGTGATGGTAACCGGGTACGGCCTCACAGCCGCAGAAGCGTGGGAGGAGATCTACGGCCGGTGCAAGAACCGTCGTGTGCTCTTCATTTCAGCCGGGCCGGACAGTGACTTTGGCTCGCTCGCTCCCGGTGCAACCGATGCCGAGCGTGAGGCCACGCTGGACAACCTTTATTCCTATCCGCCGGAGTTGCCGCAATGAACATGACACACGGCGCACATCTCCGCTGGTCCGCACATCGCCGGGCGTTCACACTGACGGAACTGCTCGTCGTCATCGCGATTCTCGCTGTGCTCAGCGCGCTGACGGTCATCGCAGTCCGCGGTATCTCTCGCAGCGCTCGGTTGTCATCTGCAACCAACACGGTGACGGCAGCGCTCGATACCGCCCGCGCGATTGCCATGCGTGACAACAAGCTCGTTCTGGTTGCCTTTCGAGCCAAGCCGATCAGCGAAACCGAACAGGTGATTGAAGCGATCACCGCCGAGTTCAGTGGATCGAGTTACAGGGTTGGCGGATTCGTCGCGGACCGATTCATTCCTGTGGCCGATGTCGCCGCTCGCGAGTTGCCACGGAGTGTGAAAGTCGGTGCGCCGTTCTATGCGACGGCTGACAGTGTCTGGGAAGTCAATACCGACTTCCGGGCGCTGCGGCAAAGCCCTGCGGAAGCAGCCGGTGCGATCATGGCGGTTATGTTTGGCCCCGATGGCACGACCGTGACCGACAACTCGCGGACGGACTCCAACTTTATCTTCATTGACTACAACAATGATGGGCTGCAACGCCAGAACTCGATGGATTACACCAATCTCGGGGGCGACAATCCAGTATCCGGCTACTGCGACTCACTGGCAGGAAATCGTTTCTTCTGCCAGGCCCAGTTCGATGATGAGCCGTACGTCACGTTCGCTCCGTTTCTTGTCGTCTTTGATGATGAACAAGCTCGCGAGGAGTTGGACACCTCGGGATGGAGCGATTCCCAGGTTAAGGCATATGGCCCAGATTTGTCACCGTTGGGAACGGACGGGCTCACAGCGTGGATTTCGCTGAATTCCAATCGCATTCACTTCAACCGCTACTCGGGAGTGGTGATGAAATGACCATTCGTTCTTTCACACATCATCCCGCATCCGGCGTCGTGCGTCGCGGCATCTCGCTGATCGAAGTGCTCATGGCCGTGTTCATTCTCGGCATCGGCGCGATCGCGATCGCCACGCTCTTCCCTGCAGGTATCGCGCAGCAGCAGCGGTCCGTTGATGATGTCATCGGACCGATCGTTGCCAACAATGCGATCAGCATCATCCGCACGAAAGTGCCGGCTGAGCACTTTGGCTCATTCGAGCAGTTCGGCACGCCAGCACCGATTCAGACCGTCAATGGCGACTGGCCCTGGATTCGCCCATCACTCGTGACCACCGACCACCTCCCGACGACGACCGTCGATGAGCGCGGCGCGATCGTGCTCTTCCCGCGGCAGGGTGACAGCGAGTTCCCTGCGTACACGATGGTGCACGACATTGCGACCTCAATCGGGTATTCCGGCGGGGGACACGCCGCATTCGGCCTGCCCTGGAACCGCGTGCTGTTTGATGACACCGTTGATCTCGATGAACCCAACGGCGTGCCGAATCATGTCATCACGCTTGCCGAACGCACGTATCCACAGGATCGTCCGGGAGATTCCGTAGGTGATCGCGTGACGCCGCAATTTTACTGGGAGTGCGCATTCCGCCGCTTTCAGGGCCGCATCCAGGTGGCGATCTTCGTGTATCGCGTGACGCTGCCCGCGGGCGAACGATTCGCGTACACGACGCCGTTCGACCCGAACACCGGCGATCTCGCGATGCCGATGCATCTCGACCTGACAGACCTGCACGGCCTCGGTTGGCCGCAGCCGGGTTCCGCTGAGTATCAGCAGCGGTGGCGCATCAACGACCTGTACGTGCGTGGCACCAGCGACACGAGCGATGATCTCGACCTGGACGCCTCGCCCAAGGGGCCGGTTGATGAGACGAATCCGCTTCTGAGTTGGCAGTCGCCCGGCCAGTGGATTCTGGATCAGAACAACAACCTGCACCGTGTGATTTCCGGCCGCCGCAACTTTGATCAGGATGGCGTGGAACTCTCACGCCGCGTGCCAGCCGTGCCCGATGCCGGTCCGTATTTCTTCGGGGATAAATCACTCGGCGAAATCGTGACAGACATCTGGTACCTGCCGCGCCGCATCCGAATCGATGGCAACAACGATGGTGCAATCAATGCTGCCGACCCGCTGGTGACCATCACGCCGGTGTACGCCACGGTGAAGGAGTTGTGAGCATGAAAGAGATTCGCGCCAGCCAGTCTGCGGCAGATCGCCGCGCGTTTACGATCACGGAACTGATGATCTCGGTCGCAGTGTTGGTCGTTGTGATCCTCGCCGCATCCAAAATCTTCCAGACAGCCGGCCGTGTTGCCAGCGTGGGCGAGGCTTCTGCCGACCTGCTTCAGGAAGCGACAAGCATCGAGCGCCAGTTGCGCGCTGACATCGCCAACCTCGCGAGTGAAGGTTTCTTCGCCATCCAGTGCGTGTCTGTCCGCAACGATGTGAACGGAGTCGGCACGCTTCTCAACCCGAACCTTCCACCCGACGCGCGTATCCGCTGTGATCAACTGGTGTTCTTCCGAAATGGTGTCCAGAGTTCTGCCACGTATCGACTCAGCCAGGGCGAGAATCGCAAGGGGCAGGGCGTCAGCGCTCGCGTGTATTATGGCCACGCGTTTCAAGTGCCGGAAGCAGGCCCGTATTTCGGCTCGCGAGCAAAGGACGTGAATCAGGCATTGCCGCCTGCGAGCGGATTTGTTCCATGGGCGACCGGCGCCGCTGGCCTCGTGGATGTGAATATGACAGACATGTCAGCGACGAATGCTGGCTCTGTCGACATGACACAGCCCGAGGCGCGGCAGTGGCTGCTTGTCCGCCAGCCGTTGCTGATGGTTGATGATGACCTTGATGCGAACCCGCTGACCTACGCGAATGGGCAGATGCTTTCGGGCCGATTCATCTACAGCCCGGAGGTTCTCAACAATCGTGTCGACGCTGTCACGCAGCAACTTGCGGCCGAATCCGAGGCTGCATATCCATCGATCCGCGAAGAACTGGCGAGCGTTGGCGATGTTGAGTCGCAGCGCGATGCGATCGCTGCGAACTACATCTTCTATCCGCGTGCCGAGCGCTCTGCGCCCTCGATGAGTCGTGTGGATCAGGCGCTCACGAACAGTGTCATCTCCAGCTCATGCAGTTCCTTCAAAGTCGACTGGTGTTACGCGCCAGGCGTTGGTGAAGTGCGATTCCCGGCGGGTGGCTCAATCCCCGGCGTGCATGACACAGGTGGCGGAGATCCTGTTCCGGAACAGGAAGACATTCAATGGTTCGGCCTGCTTGATTACGATCATTCGAGTGACGCGCTTGTTGGCGACGTTCGCTCGTACCGCTCGTATGCAAGGCAAGCGCCGACGATTTTCGAGGACAACATCGAAAGCGATGCGCTCGTCGTATCCGGTGCCAACGCGATCTGGGGCCCGTACAACGCCATCTTCGGATTCAATCAGGACAAGCCGTTCCTCGATTCGACGACTGATCTGCCGGTGCGAAACGGCGATCCGGCGGGTATCAACATCGATGCTGGCTATACGCCTTGGCCGACAGCGATTCGTGTCACAATGACGCTGCACGATCCGCGCGCCACGCTCGAAGGCGGTCGCGAGTTCCAGTTCATCATCAAGCTTCCGGACCGGGTGAACTGAGCGAGAAGCGAAGATGAAAGGTATGCACATGCTGCTGACAAACAACACCAACAAATCCAACCGCCTGATGCGCGCCCATGCTGCGCACGCGCGGCGTGGCAACTCGATCGTGCTGGTATCGGCGATTCTTGTGCTGCTGGTGATCGTCGCGACGGCATTCGTCTCGCGAACGCAGGCAGGCCGCACAACCGCGATCGCCACGCGACAGACCGAACAGCAGGAAGACGTCGTCGGCGTCGTGTCGAAGTCGATCGCATCCGAGATCGCGCTCAATCTCTTTGCGCAACCGATCAACCCGGATGCGGACAACAACGGCGTGCTGGATTTCGACCCGCGGCTTGTTCCCAACTCGAATGTGGCTCGGCTCGACCCGAGATCT
>CAZVXI010000035.1:0-24218 GCA_964631295.1 uncultured Isosphaeraceae bacterium | reverse complement strand
GACTCAGCGAATATCATCCCGCCAGAGCAACGCAGGTCACTCGTGTTTCCCCCACTTGAAATGAATCCGGTACGGACTCAACTGAACACGGGCGATATCAAGCTTGTCTTCGAGTACGATCCTGATAAGGGCCATCCGCAAACGGGATTCGCGGTACTGTTCATACGAAACTCTATCAGAATGCACGAAGCCAGAGGAGCCGGCCGCGATTGACGCCCTCAATGCGACGGCAATGCCCGCCGAGGGGAAGACACGGGTTCGGGAGACGGGAGGTCAGTTGCTGCTCAGCGCGGGAGGGCAGTGAGCGTCTCCCACGGCCATTTCCTGTGAAAGTTGAGCGTTCATTTGTGTCTTTCAACGGTTCCGCAGCGCAAATGGAGCGTCCATTATGGAAATTGAATGGCTCATCTGGCCAGGGCGGGCATTGATTTGAGCAAGCCGGGCGGTCATTTGGCGAGGTGAGGGATTCATCTGCCAAAGTCGGCGATGCATCTGACGTATTGGACGGGTCACCTTGCCAAGGCGCGCTTCCAACTGGCTCTGGGAACACACGACTGTTGAGAGGCGGAACTTCACTCTTGAGAGTGCCCGGTTCACTCGCAACAGTCAGGGGGTGGCTTTGCAGGGGGAGGCAGCGCGTGTTGTGAGCCAGGGGATGGCTGTTGAAACGCGGCTGGCGGCTCGTGAGAGCCGTCGCACGGCTCTGAACGGTCGGCAGTTGACTCGTAAGCGGAATCGCTGATGCACATGGATGTCAACGTGCCTCGTGATTCGGATAATGCGATCGCCGAAAGTAGTCGACCACGAGCATGGGCGGCGCAAAGAAGCCGCATCTGTCAATCGAGCGGTTCGATGTCGTGCATCTGTGTGCATGGAACGCCCTTGAAGGTGCCTGCAGGGCTGTGATGATGCTGCGCGCGGGCCCAACCTCATATCGGCACACGGCAGGATGGGCCGAAGCATGGTTGGAGAGTTCATCGCTGGAGAATCGCGAATGATTGGATCAGGGGGCCGGTTCCCGCCGGGTTGCGCGAGATGAGGTCGCATCGGCAGGGAGCCGGGCATGGCCGCTGGCGCTGACCTACGCTTGGCGAGATGCCCCATTCGAGTAGAAAATCTGGTGCGCGCGGTCCGCGTCGTCGCCAGCGTGCATCCAGGAATGCATGCCCGGACGCTGGGTTGTCTGCTGCGATGATGGCTCGACGCGCGGCGCGCGAGGCGAGCGGGAGCATTGCCACGGAGTACCCTGCTGACCTGCCGATCAGCGAGAGGCGCGAAGAAATCATTGAGGCGATCCGCGCCAATCAGGTGATCGTCCTGTGCGGCGAGACTGGCTCTGGCAAGACGACGCAGCTTCCCAAGATGTGCATGGACGCAGGGCTCGGGATTGAAGGCATGATCGGCCACACCCAGCCGCGCCGCATTGCAGCTCGTAGTGTCGCGAAGCGCATCGCCTTGGAACTCAACACGGCGCTTGGAGATGTTGTCGGCTTCAAGATTCGCTTCGCGGACAGCACGAGCGATGCCTGTCGCATCAAGGTCATGACAGATGGCATGCTGCTCACCGAGATGACGCATGACCGTGACCTGCTGCAGTACGACGCGATCATTCTGGATGAAGCGCACGAACGATCACTGAACATCGACTTCATCATCGGATATATCAAGCGACTGTTGCCGCGGCGACCGGATCTGAAGATCATCATCACATCCGCGACGATCGACCCGCAGCGGTTCAGTGAGCATTTTGATGATGCGCCGATCATCGAAGTATCAGGCCGAACCTATCCCGTCGAGGTGCGATATCGTGCGTTGGTATCGGAAGATCCTGATAACGGTGATCGCGATATGGCGCAGGGTATTCTGCATGCGCTGCATGAACTGCAAAATGAACGGCTCGATCCGCGAGGGAGCGATACGCTCGTATTCCTGCCCGGCGAGCGAGAGATTCGCCAGGCGCACAAGGCGCTCCGTGGGCTTGAACAGCAGGGGATGGAGGTCTTGCCGCTGTATGCCCGGCTTTCGACTGAAGCACAGGATCGTGTGTTTCAATCGCATCACGGGAGGCGAGTTGTGCTCGCGACGAATGTTGCAGAAACATCGCTGACTGTTCCGCGCATCGGTGCGGTGATCGATACGGGTGTTGCGCGGGTCAGCCGTTACAGCGCGCGGCGGAACGTGCAGATGTTGCCGGTGGAAGCGATCTCGCAAGCGTCGGCGAACCAACGGGCTGGTCGATGTGGGCGCGTCGCCGAGGGCATCTGTATTCGGCTGTATGCTGAGAATGACTACGAGCAGAGGCCTGAGTTCACCGAACCCGAGATTCAGCGCACAAATCTCGCGTCTGTGATCCTGCAGATGCGTGCGATGGGGCTCGGACGGGTGGAGGACTTTCCTTTTCTCGACCCGCCACGCCGCGGCATGATTCGGGAGGGGCACAACACGCTGCGCGAACTCGGCGCGATTGATGATCACGATCGCATCACGGCGATAGGCCGCAAACTGGCGCGAATGCCCGTTGATCCGCGTATTGGTCGCATGATCCTCGCTGCCGATCGAGAGAACGCGCTGCGCGAAGTGCTGATTATCGCGGCTGGTTTGTCAGTGCAGGACCCGCGGGAGCGCTCGGGCGAGCAGCAGCAGTCGGCGGATGCTGCCCATGAACAGTTTGCTGATGACCAGTCGGACTTCAACGCGATGCTCAACATCTGGCGGTTCTATCACGATCAGAAGGATCGGCTGACGTGGCGCAAGGTCCGGCGGGCATGCGAACAACATCATCTGTCGTTCGTCCGCATGCGTGAATGGACGGATGTACATCGTCAGTTGCGCGATCTTGCGATGAACATGAACCTGACGCTGAATCGCGACCCGGCCCATCACGACAGTGTGCACCGTGCGCTTTTAAGTGGGCTGCTCAGTCACATCGCCCGCAAAGCCGAAGGGCATCGGTATGAAGGTGCAGGCGGAAAAGAACTGTACATCTTTCCGGGGTCGAGTCAGTTTGATCACAAGCCGGAGTGGATCGTGGCGGCCGAACTCGTGGAAACGACCAGGCCTTACGCGCGCATGGTTGCGCAGGTGCAGCCGGATTGGATCGAGCAGGCCGGGAGACATCTGCTGAAACGTTCTTATTCGAATCCGCGGTTCGAAGCGCGCTCAGGCCGAGTGATGGCGGATGAACGCATCGGCATCTTCGGGCTGGAACTCGTCGGTAAACGGGCGGCCCATTACGGACCAGTCGACCCCGAAACATCGCGTTCAATCTTCATTCGTCAGGCACTGGTCGAGCAGAAATGGACGACAAATGCGCGATTCATGAAGCACAATCGCGGGATCATCGCAGAGATTGAAGCGATCCAGGCGAAGCGGCGCAAACGAGATGTGCTTGTCGATGATGATGTACAAGTCGCGTTCTACGAAGCGCGACTTCCGGCCGATGCGTATGCCACTCGACGGTTCGATCACTGGCGCAAACAGGCAGAACGAGACAAGCCGCGATTACTTTTCATGACGCGCGACGACCTTATGCAGCAGCGCGCGGTTGATGTGACCGAAGGCGATTTTCCTGAGTTTATTCTCGTCGATGGCACACCCTGCTCGCTCACCTATGTGCTTCAGCCTGGCGAAGAAGCTGATGGTGTGACGATCACGTTGCATGCAGAGTTACTAACGCATCTGAGTGGGTCCCGCATCGAGTGGCTCGTACCCGGCTTTCTGCATGAGAAGATCACCGCGTTGCTGCGAACACTTCCCAAGGATATCCGCAGGAAGTTGGTGCCGGCACCGGACTGGGCGCGTGCGATTTGCGATCGGATCGAGTTCGGCAACGGGGCTCTGCGTGATCAACTCGCCGGAATGATTCTTGAACTCTCGGGCGTTGACGTGAAGATCGACGACTTTTCACCCGCAGAAGTACCACCACACCTGCGCATGAACATGCGCGTCATCGACCAGCAGAATCGGATTCTTGCAGAAGGTCGCGATCTCGATGCGCTGAAAGGAAGCACGCAACAGCAGGTGCGCCAAACGATTGAGGAACTTGCCGCTGAACAGTTTAACCAGAGCGGCGTGACGGTCTGGTCGTTCGGTCGCTTGACGGAGACAGTCGAGCTGCGCGGGCACGATGACAATGTAACTGCGTATCCTGTGTTGTTCGATGCTTACGATAGTGTGTCGCTGCAGGCAACAGAAGATCGCATACGTGCTCGTTCCGAGACCCACCGGGGCCTCTGCCGACTCATGTTGATCGCGCTGCGTGGTGAGGTAAAAGCGCAGATCGATATGCTGCCTGATGCATCGACGATTGCGATGCAATGGAATTCTCAGGGTATCGAGAACGACTGGCGCGATGAGTTATCACTGCGCATTGTCGAACGTGCATGCCTCGGTGATCAGGTTGATCCGGACACCGTTCGCAGCAGCGCGCGTTTTGAAGAGTGTGTCAATGCCGGCTTTGGTGCGATCTGCCGGGAGGCGCTCGCCGCCGGATCGCTGCTCGCGTCCATCCTCGACGAAGCGCACGAACTTGCGATTGCTCTGGATCGTGATATGCCAGCACAATGGCAGGTGTCGGTCGGCGATATTGCCCGGAGGCGTGATGGCCTGCTCACTTCGCGATTCTTCTTCCGGTCGCCATGGATATGGCTCGAACAAATGCCACGCTATCTCACAAGTCTGCGGGCAAGGCTCGAGAAGCTTGCCCGCGGAGGATGGGAGCGCGATGCAAAAGTCATGGCTGAGTTCCGGCCATTCCAGCAGCAGCTTGATGATCTGTTGAAACGAGATTCGCTTGCCCTTGAACGCGATCCACAGGCGATGGCGTATCGCTGGATGCTCGAGGAGTTGCATATCGCCATGTTCACGCAGGATGTTGGCACGGCTCTGCCGGTATCAGCCAAGCGGATGCGCGAGCAATGGCAGCGGATTGTCTCAGGAGGCCACGCCGGGTGATTCGTGCCGGACGTTTCGCCCTTCCGCCAGATAGATTACATTCTCTGCGATGTTGGTGCTGAGGTCTGCGATGCGCTCAAGTTTTCGCGCAACGCTCAGCATGTCGATCAGCGCATCGGATCGCTCGACATGCAGCGGAATCTCTGACCGGACCCACGCGAAAATCTCTTTTTGAAAGTCGTCAACGCGATCGTCGGCTCGGCGGATCTGTTGAGCGAGCTTGACGTTGCCATCTGCAAGAGCCGCAAGTGCATCGTTCACCATCTGCCGTGTGCTTGCAGCCATCGGCTGGAGTGCAGATGGCCGCTCGATGATGAACTTGCTCTTGGACAGAGAGATGGCGCGCTTCGCAAGGCTTGCGATCAGGTCAGCCATCCGCTCAAGATCGTTGTTGATGCGCAACACTGCGAACACGAACCGCAGGTCACTGGCGACAGGATGTGTCAAGGCGAGGACGCGCAGGCACTCAGCTTCGATATCCACTTCCATCTCGTCAATATCGCTGTCGCCATGGCGGACAGTCAGGGCAGCGTCAATGTCACCTTCCAGCAGCCCCGCGATTGCTTCGTCGAGACGCTCAGCCACCGTTGCACCCATGGTGAGGATGCTTCGGCGCACAACAATCAGTTCAGTTGGCAGGTCGATGGCCATTCAGTTTTCCCCGAAACGATAGGCGAGGGGATCAACCGAAGCGACCAGTGATGTAATCCTCGGTCTCCCGATTCGTGGGGTTGGTGAACAGTTGCTCGGTCTGACCGAACTCTGCGATGCGGCCTTCCATGAAGAACGCGGTCATGTCCGAGACTCTCGCAGCTTGCTGCATGTTGTGCGTCACGATGATGATCGTGTAACTCTTGCGCAGTTCAGCGATCAGTTCCTCGATGTATGCCGTGGACTTTGGATCAAGGGCAGAACACGGTTCATCCATAAGGACGATTTCCGGGCCGACAGCGATTGCGCGTGCGATGCATAATCGCTGTTGCTGGCCTCCGGAAAGACCGAGCGCCGATGACTGCAGTCGATCCTTCACTTCGTCCCACAGCGCTGCCTTGCGTAAGGACTGCTCAACAAGTTGGTTGAGGTCACGCCTCGAGACTTTGCGATGGATGCGCGGGCCGAACGCGATGTTGTCGAAGATTGACTTCGGGAATGGATTGGGCTTTTGGAACACCATTCCCACGCGACGCCGCAAATCGACAACATCAACCGATCGGGCAAGCAGGTTCTCGCCATGCAGCTCGAGCGTGCCCTTCGCGCGTGCGCCGGAGATCAAATCGTTCATGCGATTGATCCATCGCAAGAAAGTGCTCTTGCCGCACCCGGAAGGACCGATGAGCGCCGTTACCTGCTTCTCCGGGACGTCCATGTGCACGTTCTGGAGCGCTTGGAAGCTGCCATACCACGAGTTGAAGTCACGCACTTTCAGCGCCGTCTCGTGATCATCGTCGCGGGTCAGTCGATTGTGAATTCCTGCCTGCACACGTATCTCCGGCAGAGTCTGGCCAGACTGCGATGCGAACGGTGGTTGTGATGTGGGCGTCGTTGTCATTGCAGTGGTTTCTGGAACTTCTGACGGATGAAGATAGCGACGGCATTAAAACTCAGCAGCACCACAAGCAGGATGATAATGCCAGCGGCAGCGGTGTTGTGGAAATCGGCCTGGGGTTTTCCCGCCCAGTTGTAGATCTGCAGCGGCATTGCCGTGAAGTCATCCATCAGGTGGCCGGGATTGAATGTGATGAAGACCACGCCTGCGAGAATCAGGATCGGTGCAGCCTCGCCGATTGCCCGGCTCATCGCAAGGATGGAGCCGGTCATGATACCCGGTATTGCGGCCGGCAGTGTCATCCGGGAGATCATCTGCCAGCGCGTTGCCCCGATCGCCAGAGCGCCTTGGCGCAACGAGTCCGGCACGGCTCGCAGCGATTCCTGCGAGGAGATGATCACAATCGGCAGGATGACGAGCATCAAAGTCAGGCCGCCGGCAAGCACCCCTCGACCAAACGGAAGCTGGACGTAATACCACGACTTCTCGACGCGCCGCTGCGGACTTGCGTCGGCTGCAACATCGCCAAGTGCCGGATCATCTGGAAGCGCATCCGGGCTGAACACGCTGATGGTAACTTCCTGACCTGTCTTCTCTTCGATGCCGATGAGGCCGTCGATCAGTGCAACCTGGTCCGATGCTTGCGACGGCCGGTCGAACCGGAGCATTGATCCGGCCAAATCCTGAACCTCATCGTACACTGTGTCGCCGATGGTGAGTTCCGGACGGTTCGGATTGCCGAACTCGAACATCGAGACGAATGCAGTCAACCCAATAATGCCGTAGACAATCGACGGTACCCCAGCAAGGTTGGCGATGTTGAGTTGCACAAAATCACGGAGCTTGCGGATGACCAGGTTCTTCGGACGAAACTCCTCAAGGAAGACCGCTGTACCCACACCAAGCGGCAGTGCAACGATGCCGCATACAAGACAAATCCACACCGTGCCCCAGAGCGCCGGGCCGATGCCCGCTTTGTCTGCATGCCGCGATGGTGGAGATGACAAGAACTGCCCGATCTCCGAACTCTTCCAGTGTGCTTCTATCTTCCCCATGCCGGGAACGCGCAGTTGGTTGTAGATCTCTTGCCACTGGTCATTTGTCATAATCGGCAGATCGTCAATCCCCTGCTCATCACGAACAATCTCAAACTCCAGATCATCCATGTCTTCCGGGAAGTAGATACCGGCCTGTTCAGGAACCGCGTTCCAGTCAATCTCGTCGAAGATTGCCAGTTCCGGTCGGCCAAGATCCTCTGCCTGCTTCTGCCAGTGAACCATGTCCTCCAGATCCGAGAACTTCTCGATCTTCTGTGGCTGCATAGCTCGCTGCGCCTCATCGAGGTTGAGCTCGTTGATTCGCCCCCAGCCCTGCGCTGCGATTGATGTCAGCAGCACGGAGAGCACGACGACAGATGCGGTTGCTACAGTGGTTGCTGTGTAGGTGAAGACGTAGTTTTTTACGGAGCGCGATGCAGAGAATCCGAGAATGACAAGAGAAGCGAAGCCGACGATGACCGAAATCACCGCGGAACCAGTGCCAAGGACCTCTGCCACGCCGAGTCCGCCGATGAGAAGCAGCATCATGCCCGCAATGCACCACGTCACAAGCCTGCCTGTCTGCTCGGTGAGTCTCGGAGTGGAGTATCGACCGGCAAGAAGCAGGAACGCAATACCCAGCAGACTCGCGACACCCGTTGGCCATGTGATGGAATCCGGTGTGTCCTGCACCGCAGCGATGGCGTCGCTGACCTTCGGCGGAATGCCGAACTTCAGATAGACCGCACCAGCCGCCAGTAATGACAGGCATGCGCCGAGCCACGTGATCGCGAACAGGCGATCTCGTCCGCGACTGTCTGCGCGGATTGTTCTCGACTCATGCGTCATTCGTACTTCTCCCGGAACTTCACCCGAACGAAGTGGCCGATGAGTGTGAGAATCAGTGTCATGCAGAACAGCGTGAAGCCGACGGCATAGCTTGAGAAGTACTCCACGCCAAAGTTGCTGACATCACCGAGGAAGATCTGCACCATATAGGCGGTCATTGTCTGGGTTTGCTCGGCGGGATTGATGGCCCCGACGAACTCAGTGAAACTGGAGAACGACGCTGCTAGGTTGCCTGCCGCCAGTGCGACGATCATCGTCTCGCCGACTGCACGAGCCACCGCCAGTAGTGATGCAGCAATCACTCCTGAAAGTGCCGCCGGGAAGACAACCTTGAGCGTGACCTCGAACTTGGTCGCCCCGATGCCATACGCACCCTCACGCAACGCATTGGGGACCGCCCGCAGCGAGTCCTCAGC
This sequence comes from uncultured Isosphaeraceae bacterium, assembly GCA_964631295.1. Taxonomy (GTDB): domain Bacteria; phylum Planctomycetota; class Phycisphaerae; order Phycisphaerales; family SM1A02; genus CAZVXI01. The sequence goes on along the minus strand of CAZVXI010000035.1, from coordinate 15,417 downwards.
AAGCGATGTGACGATGGGAAGGCACATGATGCCGACAGCGAGGCCGGCGGACGCGGCGTTGTAAACATCAAAGCCGTCCCACAAATCCCGCAACTGAGGTGTGATGACGGTGAGCGCGAAGAATCCGTACACCACAGTCGGCACGCCCGCGAGCACTTCGAGAACGGGTTTGAGCAAGAGGCGCACCCGGCGTGGCGCGTACTCACTCAGATACATCGCCGTCATGAACCCGAGTGGAAGTGCCACCAGCATCGCAACGACTGTTACGAGGAGTGTTCCCAAGATGAGCGGCCAGATGCCAAAGTGCTTCTCTGAGCCGAGCAGTGGGGCCCAACGTGTGCTGCCGAAGAAGTCTGAGACTGTTGCTTCATCACGTGCGACCTTGGCAGACATCGTGCCGGAAAGGCCAGCACCAATCGATTCAGCCGTGAGTTGGAGCCGATTCGGCGCGACTGAATCAATCGTTAGCGAACGTGTCTGACCATTTTCGAGAGAGAGAATCAGGGTGTCGCTCGGCCGGACTGCCGCCGCCGTCAGGTCGATGCTGGACAGTTCATCGGGGAGCACTGCATACCAGTTCCCGTCGACTTGCTGAATCGAGACCTCCAGAGGAACGGTTTCGCTGTCCGCATCCGCTGCATCCGCACGGACTGTTTCGAGAACCGGTGTCTCGAACAGAAAGAAACGCGTGGTTTCTTCAAAGAGCACGAAGATAATTGAGAACGTCGTGAGGATCGAGAACACGCCGCACAGCACGAGGCTGGTTGTAATCGCACCCTCACGCCAGAACTGCCACCGTCGAGACCGGGCGCGTCCGGCTGTCGACAATTCCGTGATAGATGTGGTCTCTGCGGGGAACGACGACATGCGCTGTCCAGTGCGAGCGTTGTCAGAAAGACGAGACGCCAGTTCTCACTGACGTCTCGGATTGCAATCGTGTACGGGTGTTACTTGATCCGCTTGTAGATTTCAGTGACGGAACCAGTGACCTTCTCCATATTCTTGTTCATGAACTGGGTGCCGGTCTTGCGCCGCTTGTAGTTGTAGCGTGCGTTGTCAATGACGGTCTTAGGCAAACGAACGTAGCCGACCTCATCAGTCAGGTTCGAACCTTCCTTGAAGTAAAAGTTGATGAATGCGTCTACTTCCGGCTTGTCAGCCGACTTCGCGTTCACGTAGATGAACAGCGGCCGCGAGAACGGAGCGTATGAACCTTCTTCGATCGCCGTCCGCGTCGGAGCGACAGCTTTTCCCGTGTCAGGGTTGATGATGCTCACCGCCTTGAGCTGATCTTCATTCTCGAAGAAGTACGCACAGCCAAAGAAGCCGATGCCGCCTTCCGACCCTGCGACGCCTCGTACGAGGACATTGTCATCCTCAGACACCGACATATCGTTTCGGATCGAGCCAGTCTTGCCCGCAACGACTTCCTTGAAATAGTCGAACGTGCCCGAGTCGGTCCCAGGAGCGAAGATTTTCAGCGGAACGTCCGGCCACTCGACGCGAACGTCTTTCCATGAGTTGACCGTCGACCCTTCAAGAAAGATTCTCTTGAGTTCATCCACAGTCAATGTGTCGCACCAGTAGTTGGCCTTGTTGACGACGATCGAGAGGCCGTCGTAGGCGACCGGGATCTCGATGAAGTCGATCTTGTTCTCCATCGCCTGCTTGTATTCTTTCTCCTTGATGGGACGGGAGGCATCGGAGACATCGGTCTCGCCTGCAGCAAATCGCTTGAAACCGCCACCAGTACCGGAAATCCCCACAGTCACGCGGACATTGGGTGCAAGTTCACCGAACTCCTCAGCGACAGCTTCCGTGATCGGGTACACCGTTGACGAGCCATCGATACGGATCGTGCCACGCAGGGACTCAAGGTCCTGAGCAAAGGCGGGGGCGGCAGTGAAGATCGAAGCAGCGATCGCTCCGACTGCGAACGATGACGCAGCAGCACGGTAACGCATAATCAGGGTCCTTATCTCTTGACAGTCGAGCTGAACAGCGAGCAGCCCGCGCACCGCGGGCGTCACATCCAGAAGTATCTGGAAGTCATGTTCAGATTCCGTTCAGATCGGGTGTAGAATCGACCAGAGAACCGATTGAAATCTCACCGGATCGGCCGGGTATTCCCTTCACGAGGAAGGATGATCCGGAAGATACTGCCCCGGCCGATTGCGCTTTCGAGGTCGATCGTTCCCCCGTGGGCGAGCGTGATGTGTTTGACAATTGCAAGTCCAAGCCCAGTTCCTCCGAGCGCTCGGCTGCGGGCACTGTCAGCCCGGTAGAAACGTTCGAACAGTCGTTCCCGATGGGCCGGCGGGATCCCCGGGCCCTGGTCAGCAACAGAAATCGCGACCGAATCATCGCCGAGCGACTCCGCGCGGATGGTCACCGTCGTTGATGCCGGGCTGTAGTTGATCGCGTTCGACACAAGGTTGCTGACCGCCTGTCCGATGAGCCGTGTGTGAATCACTGCGCTCAGTTTGGGCTCGACCTCCGTCAACAGCACGATCTTCTTCGCGCTCGCTGAGTTCTGGAATTGCCGCACAACCTCGTCGATCAGCGTTTGCAGCAACGTGTCTTCCTGCTCAAGCGATGTATCGGCGCGCGGGCGCTCGAGTTCCGTGAGCATCATCACATCATCGACGATGGCGGACAGGCGATCGCTGTTGTGTTTGATAACGTTGAGAAATCGTCGTGACTGCGTCTCATCCGTGGTGCCGACCTCCAGAAGTGTCTCGACATACCCCTTCAGATTCGTGATCGGTGTGCGCAACTCGTGCGACACGTTCGCCGCGAAGTCGCTGCGCAGCGTCTCAAGGCGACGGATATGGGTGACATCTTCAATCAACACAAGCAGACCGCTGAGCCCATCTGACTGTGGCATCGGCTCGGCGATGGCGCGAACAGTCATTGGCGTAGTGCCGGTCAGTGTGAACTCCTCAGCGCTGGCCTTGCGCGTCGATGTGTCCATCGCGCGAGTGACGAACTGTAACAACTCCGCTGCTCTCGTTACCTCCTCCAGCAGTCGGCCACGTGCTTCGCTGATGGTTGTGCCAAGCAGCCGCTCAGCCGCCTTGTTCAGGTTAATCACGCGATGGTCATGGTCGATTGCGATTACCCCGCTGGTCATCGCTTCAAGAATCGCCTCCTCCTCATGCCTGCGATGCTCAACCTCACTGATTCGCGCGTCGACATTTTCTGCCATCGTGTTGATGCAGATCGCCATCGTATGAAGTCCCCGATCGGTCGGTGGCTGCAAACGGTGTTTGAAGTCACCCCGTGCGATCTGTCGGACACCACTGGCAAGGCCCCTCACAACGCCTTCAAAATGGCGATTCATCAAGAAGACCAGTGTCGCCGTGAACGCCATCGAGACGATCGTGGCCAGTGTCACGGCGCGCAAGAACTCGGCGAAACCCGCAGTCGTTCTCGCCATTGCGATCGAAGTGCGCACAACCCCAAGCGGTGTGCCGCCATCATCATCAACTCGGCGAGCGAGGTACAGCATCTCACGGCCAACCGACCCGCTGAAGCGAACGGCACTGCCTTCGCCTTCTGTGAGTGCAGCAGCAATCTCCGGGCGATACCGGTGATTGTCCATCGTCCTGGGATTGGTGACCGAGTCTCCCGCGACGCTGCCATCGGGAAGAATCACGGTAAGGCGCGCATTCGCAAGCCGTGCATCTGACACGACGCGTCGAGCGATCTCACCGGTGTCGCCCGCGCGCAGCAGTGGTTCGTATCGAGATGCGAATACAGGTGTCAGCCGATGCAACGCCGTTTCGATCGTCTCGTAGTGAAATGACCGCACCGCGTACAGGCCGTACACGGCAAGCACCGCAGCGATAACCAACTGCATGAAGATCAGTGCGAGCCCGAGGCGCCAGTAGTCACTTCGCGGCGAGAGAGACATTGGGACCATTGTTGCCGGTCAAGAGGGCTGGTCGACCATCGATTTTCGGGTCCGCACGCTGCTCTCGCGCCCACTGTAGCGAAACGGTCAGGTCGCAGAGCGCTCAGAGCTGTGTCTCGGTTCATGAATACGATCACGGGCCGACACCACAGTGAGTGCCTGTTTGGATTGTGTTTGTGAGCAAGTGAGAAGTCTTCGCGTGATCGCCAGTGAGCCAGCGGGGAGCAGTTGGGAACCGCGGTCAGGGCGTTGTCGCATTCGCCGGTGTGGCTTCGCTCATGCGGTATCCGATGCCGCGAACCGTCTCAATCAGCGAGCCGAACGTGCCGAGCTTTTTGCGGATGGCGGTCACATGCACGTCGATCGTCCTCGCGGAAAGGACGGTACTCTGGCCGTGCACTGCCGCGATGATCTGATCGCGTGTGCGGACGAACCCCGGCCGCGAAGCCAGGCAACGCAAAATACCAAACTCCGTCGGGGTCAGGTCGATTTCACTGCCCGAGGAGATCACACGATGGCGGTCAATGTCGATGACCAGGTCGCCGCCTGCCATCGTGAGTTGGTTCCCCCCAGAGGTCGTGGGCTCCGCAGGAACTGCTGACCCACGCCGAAGAATGTTCTTCACACGGGCGATCAGGACTTTGGGGCTGAACGGCTTGGTAACATAATCGTCCGCGCCGAGTTCAAGCCCGGTGACGATGTCTGATTCCTCGCCTTTGGCAGACACGATCAGGATTGGGATGTTTCGTGTTTCCGGGTCCCACTTCAGGCGACGGCAAATTTCCAGCCCGTCGAGATCCGGCAGCATTAGGTCGAGCACGACCAGCGATGGGCGACGAGAGCGAATCGCATCAATCGCCACGCCACCAGAGTGCACCACATCCGGATCCATACCCTCTCGCTCCACGTGGAAGCGAATGAGTTCTGCAATATCCGGCTCATCTTCAACGATCAGGACCGAAGCATCAGCTACCACTGCACAGGCTCCTTGGCATGACGACACCCATTGTTAACGGTCCGGTCCGATCCGCCAAGCTCTTGTCTGTTCAAGCGGCGCTAAGATGTTCAGATGAAAGCGAGCCGCAGCCCGGATTGGCCCTCTCGATCGTGAAATCGGGCTTTCAACTCGAAACTATAATGAATGCTCATGCACGATTGGCCGAACATTCGCAACTACATCGGCGGTACCTTTCGCGATCCAGTATCCGGCCGGACCGCGGACAACATCGAGCCAGCCACCGGCCAGCCGTTCACGCAGTTTCCGGTGAGCGATGCCGCAGATGTCCAGACTGCGGTTGACGCCGCCAAATCCGCTGCGGGGCGTTGGGCCACCACATCAGCGGCCGATCGTTCGGCAGCATTGCTCGGGATTGCTGATGCGATCGAAGACGACCTCGAGCGTTTCGCTCAGGCTGAATCAACAGACACCGGCAAACCGATCTCGCTCGCCCGGCAGGTTGATATCCCGCGCGCGATCGCCAACTTCCGGTTCTTTGCAACTCGGATACTCCACACGAGCAGCGAGACGCACGCCATGGATGGCACCGCGATCAACTACACACTGCGATCGCCAATCGGTGTTGTGGGTTTGATTTCCCCGTGGAACCTTCCGCTGTATCTGCTGTCCTGGAAGATTGCGCCAGCGCTTGCGTGCGGGAACGTCGCGATTGCCAAGCCATCGGAGGTGACTCCGCTGACAGCTCACCTGCTCGCGGAAGTGTGTGATCGGGTCGGCTTCCCCCCGGGTGTATTGAATATCGTGCATGGGCTCGGTGCTGATGCGGGGGCTGCGATCGTCGAGCATCCCGCAATCAAAGCAATCTCCTTTACCGGTGGGACTGCTACAGGTCAAACCATTGCGAGAACTGCATGTCCAATGTTCAAGAAGGTATCGCTGGAACTCGGCGGGAAGAATCCCAACATCGTCTTCGCCGATGCAGACATGTCGCGTGCTGTACCTGAGTCCGTTCGCGCTGCGTTTGCGAATCAAGGCCAGATTTGCCTGTGCGGTTCGCGATTGCTGGTCGAGCGTTCTGTGTACGACGATTTTGTTCGTGAGTTTGTTGAGGCAGCGCGCAGCCGGCGCATCGGCGATCCACTTGATGATGCCACGCAGCACGGCGCGACGGTTTCAAAGCAGCACTATGACAAGGTGCTTGGCTGCATTGAACTTGCCCGCCAGGAAGGTGGCGAGATCCTCTGCGGCGGCGGTCGCCCGGCACACCTCCCGGACCGCTGCAGCAACGGGTATTTCATCGAGCCGACGGTGATTGCCGATCTCGACATGAAGTGCCGCACGAACCAGGAGGAAATTTTCGGCCCGGTGGTCTCGGTCATTCCGTTCGATGATGAGTCGCATGCGGTCGAACTTGCGAACGCCACGCAGTACGGGCTCTCCGCTTCCGTCTGGACACAGAATCTCCAGCGGGCTCATCGCACTGCCGCTGCACTTGAGGCCGGCACCGTCTGGGTGAACTGCTGGCTTGTGCGTGACCTGCGCGTCCCATTCGGCGGTGTGAAGCAAAGCGGCGTCGGCCGCGAAGGCGGCGATGAAGCGATACGTTTCTTCACCGAGCCCAAGAATGTGTGCATTCATCTCGGAAACGATACATGAGGCGACGATGACCGATCAGATGCTCAACTCAACGCGCGCCCCCGAGCCAGTCGGCGCGTATCCACACGCCAGACGCGTCGGCAACCTGCTGTTTCTCTCGGGCGTCGGGCCACGCAAGCGCGGCACGAAGGACATACCGGGCGTTCAGCTCGATTCCGATGGTGGGATCGCAGATTACAACATCGAAGCTCAGTGCCGGAGTTGCTTTGAGAATGTCCGAGCGGTGCTGGAAGACGCAGGGTCGGAGTGGAACAACATCGTTGATATGCTCGTATTCCTGACGAACATGCGCGACGACTTTCAGACCTATAACCAGGTTTATGCTGAGTATTTCGCTGGTGAAGGGAAACCCAATCCGACGCGCACAACGATCGAAATCGCCGCGCTCCCGACGCCGATCGCTGTTGAAGTGAAGGTCATCGCAACCATCGGCTGAGTTGGTTCCATCGCCTCACTTGCCGGTCGCCAGCCGATGCAGGGCGCGCTCTGCGAGCTCACGCAGCTTGAAATCAGTTGATTCATCCCTCTGCATCTTCTGCAGGCTCCGCTTAATTGCATCGGATGATTGCGTTGTAATCCGTGTGTCATGAAAGAGCAGGGCGGCAGCGATGGACGCAAGGTACATGCGCGCGCCCACGCGCCGATCCTTCGGCGTCTCGCCGACGATTCGCATCGTCTTGTATGCAGCCTTGGCCTGCTTCAGCCGATCGAGTGAGGTATCCGGGCAGGTGAGCATGCGCACCGCGCTCTGCGCGTTAGGGTCGATGTCGCGCGCCAGCCAGTCCGCGGAGGCCATCGATGCATCACATGCGTCGTCGATGGCCCAGAGAATCGCATCCATCGACTGGTCTGAGGAAGCTTCGCCAGGCATGGCGTTGGTGATTGCATCGGTGAATGTGCCTTTGGTATCCGGTGTCATGATGGCCACTCCTGTCGCCCCAGCAACTCGCGCAATTCGTCATCTACCTGTGCTGGATCGCTGACTGTGCTGTGCACTTCTGCGCGCAATGATCGGGCGACCCGGCGTTTGACAGTAATCATCATGTTCGATGCCTGCGAAATGTCCTGCAGGTTGTAACGGTCCAGAAGCTCCTGATAGGGCACGGCCGGTTCGCCGAGCAGCATCGGACGGGCGACGCGGAGCTCAAACACCGCCCAGTGGTTTTCTAGTCCATCCCGCATGCACTCTGCGCGCACACTTTCGAGCACGCGTCGAACCAGCATGGCACGCCATTCTGCCGTGAAACGATCGGTCGGCTGCGGACTGTCCGCCCGCACGCCGGCCCATCCATCATCCTCGCTCAGGTTGATTGGTTGCCGCCCTTCGTGGGAACGCTTCTGGCGTGTCTGATAACGATGCTGTTGTCGCAGGTAGTTCTGCAGACTCTTGAGCATCAATGAGCGGAAGCGGCCGCGGGTTCGATCGGCTGTTTCAACCAGCCGCCGGGCCAGCACGACATCGCAGATGAACCCCTGCGTCAGATCGGACGATTCTTCGACAGAGCGACCTGTTGCGCGGATGAACGCGTAGATCGCCGGCCAATATCGGCCCGAGAGCTTTTCCATGGCAGCCGCGCCGTCCTCGTCATCCTGCGCGGCAGTCGTGACAAGCGACCAGTCTGTCTGCGACATACCCGAGGCAGCGGTTTCCTCAACCGATTCCTCCTCGAGACGCAGCGGGGCATCATCCTGCTTGGGCGTGGTCACGACCAGACTCCGTGAGTGCGGCCGGGCCGCGAAAAGTAATACGCGGATCATCGACTGCCCATGCCGGAAATCTGCTGAACTTTTCCTCTGAGATTCGCAAACTGTTCGGAGTCGGCATTGTTCAGGCGGCGCTCAGTTTCCGTTTGGGGTCTGCAGCGTGGCCCATCAATCCATTGCAGGAGCGCGGGGGCAGGCGTATTTTCGCGGTTTGTTGCCGAGGCAGAGAGTTCGTCAACAGGAGTAGCACCTATGCAACGTCTCGCGATTCACTCATTTGCCGGGCTGCTGGCAGCCGGCGTGCTCGTCGTCGGTTGTGCCACAACTCAGGGAAGCAGTGACGCTGAGATGGCAGTGAACTCGATCGACCCCATCAGTGGCGAGCCAGTCCAAAGCGGTCGGCATGACATCAGATGGAACCGCATGGTGATCGGCTTCGCCTCGCAGATAGACGCAAACCAGTTTGCCGCGCTCTCTGACCGAGGCAAGCACAAGGCGATCGCGCGAACCGTGCAGAATCAACTCGACAGCATCAATGATCATTGCCCCGTGAGTGGCGGCTGGCTCATCCCCGGGGCTCAGGCGATGCAATGGGGTGAATACACGATTGCCGTCAACAATCACGATGTGAACCAATGGCATTCGCTGCCGGAAGCACAGCAGGCAAAGCTCATCGCGCCGGATGTTCTCCGTGAGCGCCGTGTCGTCAACACCCACTGCCCGATCAGTGGCGAGCGATTGATGGCTGATGCACCGACAGCGGAATATGACGGTGAGATCATCGGCTTCGCGAGCCAGATCGACAAAAATCAGTGGGGAGCACTTCCCGAACGATCGCATGCGCGCCTCATTGCAGGTGTCTCAGCCAGCCACTGAACGCAGCGGAGTCATTCCCGGTCGTCTGCTGAGAGGTGACTGATGACTTCATGCAGCCCTTGCGTGATACGTGCCATGCGCGCGTAGTCAAGTTTCTCGGGCGTATCGCTGAGTGTGTGGTAGTGCGGGTAACGGAACGGTGCAGTATCCGTGATCATCACGCCCGGATAGCCACATTGCCAGAATGCCCAGTGATCTGACCAGCCGACGCCTTCGATCCAGCCGGGAAGTGCTGCGCCTTCAGAGGGGAATGCTGTATGCGTTCGGAATGTGGCAATGGCCTCACGCACGAGTTTGCGTGACCCGAAGTTGCCGACGAACGCGATGAAGTTGCCCTGGTCTGGATACACAAATGACAGTGGTGCGATTGGATACTGCTGTGAATCTCGCGCGTCGGAATAGCAGCCGATCGTCTCGATCGCGAGCATGGCCACGATGTTCTCGTTGCGCTCGCGGCATTGCCGGGCGTAAGCGAGAGAGCCCATTGCGTCCGATTGGAAGCAAGGTGGCTCCTCATTCGCGAATGCAACGAAGCGAATCGTCCGTGCTGGTTTCAATCGGGCAAAGATGCGCGACAGCTCGATCAGCGTCGCCACGCCCGATGCATTGTCGTTCGCACCCGGCCCGGTCGAACAAGTGTCGTAGTGCCCGCCAATGATGATGATTTCATCGGCAAGCTCACCACCGGGTACTTCCAGAATGAGGTTGGCACCCGTGCCCGGCGAGCCACCGAGATTGAACTCGAATACATGCGTCTCGACCGCCTTGCCGGTGCGCTCGAACTCCTGCATGATGTACTCGGCTGCTGCTGCATAGTTGCGCCGGAAGAGCGCATTGCGCGGGCCAATGTCTTCTGCCAGAGCGCGCACGTGGGACTCGAGGCGATCAGCAAGTGTCTGCTGCGATTCAGTCAGTGGCGGCAGCGGGCCGGTGTGATTCTCACCGGGCATGCGCAGCATCGTCCACCAGCAACACGCTGCGGCCAGTACCAGCACGCCAGCGGCGATGCCGATCCGAATCACTGCCTTGCGCGATGCAATCTTCACACGCCCACTATTGCACGCTTCTGTCGAGTCATACGAACTGTGCCCCGGACAGCAAGAACAAGAAAAACCGCAGTTGCGAGCGATTGATCATCCATGCGTGAACGAGTCGCCCGGCTGCATGACTTTCACCTCGACGCCGCTCGGTTTGAACTTGGCAGGATCCTGCTCGATTGGAGGCCATGTGTTGTAGTGCACCGGGATCGCGATCTTCGGCTTGATGAACTCGGCCGCCTTCGTCGCGAGTTCCGGCCCCATCGTGAAGCGGTCGCCGATCGGTACCATTGCAATGTCCGGCTTGTAGATCTCGCCGATGAGTTGCATGTCGCTGAAGAGCCCGGTATCGCCGCAGTGGTACATCGTCACGCCGCCCATGTGCAGCACCACGCCGCATGGCATGCCGGTATACGTGCCGTCGTAACTCGATGAGTGGAACGCGTGCGTGAGGGCAACCCAGCCAAAGGGTGCGTCGACCTTACCGCCGGGGTTCATCGGCTCGACCTTGCTGTACCCCAAACTGCCCAGGTATCCATCCGTGAGTTCGAACGCGCCGAACACGGTCGCGTCATTGCGCTTGGCGATGTCGAGCGTGTCGCCAAAATGGTCAGCATGGCCATGGGTCAGGCAAATCGCATCGCACTGGACTTCCTCGGGTGTCATCGTTGCCACAGGGTTGCCCGTCAGGAACGGGTCGATGGCGACGGCCGTTGAACCGTCCGAGACCAGGAATCCTGAATGGCCGAAAAACGTGATGGTGACGGGCATGGGTTGGCTCCAAATGGGCTGGGGACGCGCAGGGGTCGATTTCTCCGATGCTATCCGAGAGATCGCAGATTGACTGGGCCGATGGACGATCGTACCATTGATTCATTCATCCGGATGGACGGATGAAGCAGATCGGCGATGGGTATGCCAGTTGCGGCCCATCCCAGTTTTCCTCTCAACTCTCAGTCACACTGTCAGGAGATATTCCGTGACCACCGCGACACCTCCAACTACCGACACCTTTTTGAATACAGGCCTGCCGCTGTTCACCGACGCGCCCTACAAGGTCGCCGACCTCACGCCGCAGTCCGTTCGCTACGGTCGCAAGGAAATCGAGCTCGCCGAGCACGAAATGCCCGGGCTCATGGCCGTTCGCGAACAATATCGCGACAAGCAGCCGCTCAAGGGTGCCCGCATCACCGGCTCGCTGCACATGACCATCCAGACGGCTGTGCTCATTGAGACACTGATCGATCTGGGTGCGGAAGTTCGCTGGGCGAGTTGCAATATTTTCTCCACGCAGGACCATGCCGCAGCCGCAGTCGTGGTTGGTCGCGATGGCACGATTGACGATCCGAAGGGCCCGCCGGTCTTCGCGTGGAAGGGCGAGACGCTCCCGGAATACTGGTGGTGCACCTTCCAGGCCCTGCATTGGGGCGATGGCAGAGGCCCGAACCTCATCCTCGACGATGGCGGCGACGCGACCCTGCTCGTGCACCGCGGCCTGCAGTACAACAACGACGGTTCAGTCCCTTCGCCGGATACCGCAGACTCTGAAGAGTTTAAAGTCGTCCTCTCTCTGCTTGGCCAACTGCAGGACACGAACGACAAGTTCTGGGGCCCGTTTGCGGAAGCTATCACCGGCGTGAGCGAAGAAACCACAACCGGCGTGATGCGTCTCTACCAGATGCAGCAGTCCGGCGATCTGCTCTTCCCTGCCATCAACGTCAACGACTCAGTCACGAAGAGCAAGTTCGACAACCTGTACGGCTGCCGCCACTCGCTCGTCGATGGCATCATGCGCGCCACCGACGTCATGCTTTCAGGCAAGGTTGCAGTTGTGTGTGGCTACGGTGATGTCGGCAAGGGTTGTGCCCAATCCCTCGCGGGGCAGAAGTGCCGCGTTGTGGTCACAGAGATTGACCCGATCTGCGCCCTGCAGGCGTGTATGGACGGCTACGAGGTCGTCACGCTCGAAGACGTCGTGGAGACGGCTGACATCTTCGTCACTGCGACCGGCAACTTCAATGTCATCACTGCTGAGCATATGGCGAAGATGAAGGACAAGGCGATCGTCGGAAACATCGGCCACTTCGACAACGAAATCGAAATGGCCACCATCGAGAAGCAGGCCGAGGAGGGCAAGATTGAGCGCATCAACATCAAGCCTCAGGTCGATGAGTGGAAGTTCCCTGACGGCCGCTCCATCATCGTACTTGCTGAAGGCCGCCTGCTGAACCTCGGCTGCGCGACCGGCCACCCGAGCTTCGTGATGAGCAACAGTTTCACGAACCAGGTGATGGCACAAATCGAACTGCACACCAACAACGCTGCGTACGACAAGAAGGTCTACACGCTCCCAAAGAAGCTCGACGAAGCCGTCGCCCGTATGCACCTCGACAAGCTGGGTGTCAAGCTCACGAAGCTCAGCAAGGAGCAGGCCGACTACATCGGCGTGCCGTCCGAAGGCCCGTACAAGTCTGATCACTACCGGTATTGATCAGCGAGTTGCTGACCGGTTGCGCAACAGACATCCACAAAGCCCAGGGATCACATCCCTGGGCTTTTCTCGTGCGTTTGCATCGGTCTTTTGCAGGCTGTTTCGCGCGATACCCCGATGTTCAGAACATCATCGTGCGTGCTCGCGGCAATCGTCATGACCTGCTCGATGAGCGACTTCTGCACGTTGAGTTCTTCGAGGGTTGCATGCAAGTGACCGGCAACTGCGTTGAAATCGTCTTCCGAGAGGTTCAGAAATTTGCGTGCGTCGCGTATGTTCATGCCATCGGACTTCACTGGTCCAGCAAACTCGTAAATGAGGAAGATCTTCTATTTCCCACGCTGACGGGGCATGTCGATGTTGGTGAAGTAATGGTCGATGCGGCCATCGGCCAGCACCTTCTCACAGGACAACTCAACCGCCGCTTCGACGGCCGGCTTTGCTCCAAGTCGCTCGCGCAGTGATTCGGACAGCGTGGCCCACGGACAGCGTTCCTTATGGTCGCGGCGGCATCACGGCTGCCCACACATACAGGTCTTCGGCATGGCGTCCGCTCCCAGCGAGTCGGCAGGTTATCTATTTATCTACCCACGCTCAGGGACTATCCCAACTCAGCGAGTCGACGCTGCTCGCCGAAGGATCGAGCGTCGGGGGCTGTCGCTGCTATATCCCCGACGATTCCGTTGACACTTCCACCGCCTCGGCAGGTGATGGCTTGCTTTCCACCTGGATCATCGGTGGCTCACCTGCCTCCGGCGCGGCAACTGTTGCGCCGGGCGTCACCCTCGCCCCGCTCTTGATCCATTCGCTGATGCGTCGGCGTGTGGTCTTCCAGCGGTCAGCATCGAGTCGCTCGTGGAGAAACGCGCGATACAGCCCGACCATCGCTTCATCGAGGTTCGCCATCGAATCGAGCCGCTGCTGCACATCTTCGTGCGGCGTCTGCGCCGGTTCGTCAGGCTTGGGTAGTTTCACGCCGGTGAGAAGAAACCGGTCGGCCTGCACAGTGAGCGACCAGCCCTCATCACCTGAGGCAACAACAAGCCCGGCCTTGCGAGGCCACTTGCCATGCTGCAGGGCTTTGATCGCTTCGGGCATGCGCGAGGGTCCGTCTGCTCGGAGCATCTGTGTGCCGGTTGCATCCCACGCGCAGTCCATGTCGAGCACGCGATCGATGGCGAGTTGCACATAGCCGGCAGGAGTTTCGACGCCATCATCATGAGCGCTTCGATGCCACAGCCAGATCAACCACTCGTTGCCGAGGAAATCGCTTGGCTCCGGCCCGTGCGACCATGGTGTCGTGGGTCGTGTGATATCACCGTCATCGTCGCGCTCGGCGCGGCGCGGGGGAGGCGTGAACGCCGTTGGGCGGATGTCAGATAACTCGCTGATGCGACTGGACGCATCGGCAAAATCGCGTGCGAGTGCACCGGCCGAAAGCATCTCCAGTCGACAGTCGAATGTTGTGAAGAACAGGTCTGACAGGGCAGACGTCTTCACATCACTGAATGCCGGCGCGAAGAGCAGTTGCCTGCGTAAGTCCCAGACGATTGGCAGCATTTTCGATGATCGATGTCGGCCGTCCGCGAGTTCGCGCTTGCAACGGTCGTCGACTTCCTCGCGCACGGCCTGTTTCTCAGCACGATTCAGATAGCCGGTCGGACTGCTCGATGCGTGTTCTCGTTCGATCATCGCGCGATACGCGCGCTTCAGTTCCGCTGGCACACGGTTGGTATCGATCCGCATGCCAAAGCACAGCGAGCTTTCGAAGCCGACCGTCTCGTGATCGAACGTTTCATCGAAGACATGTTGCCCTGCACACCAACCGACCTGCACTTCGGGCGGAGCGCCGACGCTTGGCGGGCGGACGACATTCTCCGCGATCGTTGCGAGCAGGGCATCATTGACGGTGGCCGGAGCATCGCCCACCACGCGGAAGCGGGCGTAAGAAATCGAACCTGATCTGAAAGCCATGGCGGCAAGCATGCCGATTGCCGGGGTGCTCACAGCCGACCGGCAGGGTGTGCACAGGTCGTCCCACGGCCATGGCGGATCACGACCGCTCACACCATTGGGCCAGGCGGCGGCCGATCCGCTCAAGCCAGTCGCGGACCTTCTCCTCGCCGTGCTCATCGATTCCTGTCAGAAGGAAGTTCGCCAGGATCAGCGCACGTGCCATCACCAGACCATTGAACCGCTTCGGGCTTTCGATCGGCCAGGCACGGATTGACTCGTATCCTTCGCGAAAGTCATCGGCCAGTGAATCACCATTGTCGTGTATCCGCAGATAGTACGCAAAGGTCGCGATGTCTTGCGCGGGATACCCCATGACCAGGTCCTCAAAATCCAGCAGGGCGATCTGCTCGTCGCAGCGGCGTATGTTCCACGGGTGGATGTCGTTGTGAATCAGACGAGGCTTCATCCCCGATGCGAACAGCGAACTGATCGACTGATCAGCCAGCGCATAGGCACGTTCATATGCATCACGCATGTCGTCCGGATAGAGCGACTGATGAGACTCGGAGAACAATCGCACTGGCTCGCATGTCTTGAAGCCAGTTGCCGACCATGGCAGCACACGATCAGCACAACGCACACGCGCATTGTCGGGCAAGGTGAACCCGCGCGCGTGTTCATGGAGTTTCGCCATCATGGCACCGATGGCATGCGCATCTGATGCAGAAACATCAACACCGAGTGTATCGCCAGGCAGCCAATGGAAGAGTGTTGCATGCCGCCACGTATCCCCATCAGAGAGCACGACATACGGTTTGCCATC
>CAZVXI010000034.1:0-24867 GCA_964631295.1 uncultured Isosphaeraceae bacterium | reverse complement strand
ACGCTTTTCGGCGTCGGAGAGCACCTCGTACGCATCCTGCACCTCCGCAAATCGCTCCGGTGCATCGGAGTCTTTGTTCACGTCCGGGTGATACTTGCGCGCCTTCTCGCGGTACGCCTTGCGAATCTGATCAGCGGTCGCGTTCCGGCTGACTCCGAGGATGTCGTAGTAGTCTCGTTGCGGCATGGTGCGTCAAGTCGATCGATCGGCTGCCTAAAACGCAGCTCTCGATTGTAGACGCAGTTTGCGTGTTTTCAGCACGCCCCAAAGCAATCAATAGCGGTTCGGATCGCCTGATCGCTGCTGAATCGAACGGCGAATCTCGTCTAAATGCTCGCGCTGTCTCGTCAACTCACCGCCCATGAACGTGTCGAGTTCATCAAACATCGCGGCCGCCTGATCCGGAGTGAGATCGTAGGTTTCCTCGATACGCCGGATGATGTACAGGCGCATGCCGCCGTTGGGCAGTTGCTCGCTCTCGCGGATCATCGGTGCGAGTTCTTCGGAAACAAACGGTGCCTGCAGATACAGCCGCCAGTGTTCTTCGGGGGTGAACTGTCGACCTTCGGCATCGCCCCCACCTGCTGGCGTTCCACCCAAGACCGGTGCCTGCCGCCCTCTGCCGGAGATAGCAAGGACGACCGACAGCACGAGTACCGCGGCCCAACCGACCATCGCCGCCAGCCAGGTCATCGAATGCCCGGCACCGCGCAGTGTTTCGACCGGCGAGTCACCGCCGGCGAGACCCGCTGCGGCATGAGTCCGATCGTCTGGCAATTCCACCAACATGGCCGAACCGAGATGCTCCTCCAGAACGACACCGAGCAATGCTGATTCCTGCTGCTGAGCCGCCAGACGACGCCACAGCGACGGCTCTGCTGCGGCGAGATCGTCGAACTGCTCGCGATCTTCAGCCGATGCTTCACCATCAATCAGGCGGGACAAAAGCACATCCTCCTCGCTCGGAGGCGGCATGCCAAACCGGGATGTTTGGTCAACGTCCGTCATTGATCCCTAACTTGGAGTCCGCTCGGCACCTGAATGGTCACTTTTTGGACGGGCAATCGTGCTCACAAACCTCCCAGCCACGCCAGATGCTTCACACGGCCGGTCCGCAACCGAGAGCGAACACTTATATCCCGTGCCGAACTTCATCGCCGACTTCCTCCCGCAGCATTTTTCGAGCCCGCGCCAGGCGGGTTTCGATCGTCGTGATCGGCAAATCGAGGATATCGCTGATCTGCTGATATGTGAGCGACTGGATGCACCGCAGCAGCAGCGGCTCGCGATACTCCGCAGGCAGTGACATCGCCTGTCGCAGCAGCAGCCCAGCTGCATCCTTGCGGCCGAGCAACTCTTCGGGCTCGGGCAAATCACCGGCCGGCTCCAGCATCGACCGAGGCTCATCCGGGTCATTCGGGTTGTTCACCAGACGCAGCGTCGGCTTCTCGCTCCGAGCTGCCCCGCGACAGATGTTGATGATGATCTGCCGCAGCCAGGGTTTGAACGCCTTCGTATCGCGCAGGGTGTCAATCTTGGCAAGCAGCCGCACCGCGACATCCTGCATCAGATCGTCGACATCGATCGTCCGCGGCCTGTGAGCGAGCACAATCGCCGCCACCCAGCGTCGATTCATCCGCCAGAGAAGCTGTGCCGCGTCACGATCGCCAGCCTGCGCCTGTTCGACGAGCCGATGCTCCTCGGCCTTGCCTTCACTGTGGTGGTCGCTCGATCCTTCGTGCACCGTCTGCCTTCCGCCTTCTGAGCGGCTATCTTTGTGGATTCTGCCGCGACCTGTGTGATCGCCTGACCCGAAGAACATACACGACGATCGACGAGCACCCGCCCTCAATGACCAGAAAGCGCCACGGCATCCTATTCGACGGTCGGCCGCACGCCGAAGATGAGGGCGTGATGTCGTTTGGCGATCACCTTGACGAGCTGCGTGCCCGGCTGATCTACGCCCTCGCGATCCCGCTGCCGCTGTTCATCATCATTTTCTTCTTCAGCAATACGCTGATCGACTGGCTGCTGTTGCCGCTCTTTGCTGCACAATACGCCAACGATGTGCCGCAATCCGTGCAGGAACTCGCCCCGCCGGAAGTCCTCGTCACGCGTCTGAAACTTTCGGTGATCGCAGCCATTGTCGTTTCCATCCCGTGGATTCTCTGGCAACTATGGCTGTTCATCCGCCCGGGATTGATGCAGCAGGAGCGCCGCTTCGTTCGGTTTCTCATCCCGGGCAGCGCGATCCTGACGGCTGCCGGCGTCGCGTTGCTGTATTTCGTGATGCTGCCACTCATGCTGCAGGTGCTGATCGCGTTTGGCAATGCCATCACCCCGCCGGCACCACCAACGACAACCGACCCACGCATCGCCGCGATCGTGGAATTGGGGGAAATGCCGGAACTGCGCATCGCACCGCCCGCCGCTGAACAGCTCACCGAGGGCGATGCATGGATTGAATGGCCGAGCATGAAGCTCTGGCTGGTTGAGGCGGACGCGGAGACCGGTGCGCTCACTGCGATCCATGTGCCCGCTCCGCCCGAGCCACGTATCTCGCAGGTCTACCGCATCAGTTGGTATGTAAACTTCGTGCTTGTCCTGCTGCTGGGCATGGTCGTTGCGTTTCAGATGCCACTTGTGCTGGTGATTCTCGGATGGACCGGGATGGTCACTCCCCGATGGCTGCGCTCGCGCCGTCGGCATGCGATGCTCGTTTGCGCTGCAGTCTCTGCGATTATCACACCCGCGGACGCAGTGTCGATGCTGATGATGCTGTTCCCACTCTATGGGTTGTTCGAACTGGGCATTCTGCTCATGGTGCTTGCACCAGCGAAGAAGGTCGCCGAGGGATCAGTCTTCAAACCCACGCGTCCGAACGACACAGTGCCGCGAAGGTCCGGAACAGACCGCTCGGACACCGATAATCCATCCTCAGGCCCAGAGAACGCGGCCCAATCGGCACAGCCGGACCGTGCGGAAGAACAATCAAAGCCAACCGATCAGGACCAGCCCGACGATGCCGATGAACCGGACGGTCGCGAGCGATGATCTGCCGAAGGAACGGCAGTGTGTCCGTGACCACACGGAGGAGTGTTCGAGAAATGAGTGAACTGCGACTTGCCGGTCGGCGGCAAAGCAACCTCAGCGAGATCGACCTTCGCATGATGCGCCATGCGATGGAACTCGCTCGCAAGGCAGCACTACAGGGCGAGGTTCCCGTCGGGGCGGTGGTATACCGCGGCGGACAGATCATCACACAGGCTGCGAATAATCGTGAAGAGACCAGAGATCCTGTCGGCCATGCCGAGTTGATCGCCATATCGGAGGCAGGAAGGAAGCTCAAGGACTGGCGTCTCAACGACTGCTCGCTCGCCGTCACACTCGAACCCTGTCCGATGTGCGCCGGCGCGATGGTCAACGCACGCCTCGGCCGCCTGATCTACGGTGCCAGCGACCCGAAGGCAGGCGCCTGCGACACGCTCTACCACATTCCAACCGACAAACGACTGAACCACGAAGTTGAGGTCATCGGCGGCGTCCTCTCGGACGAATGCGGTCAGTTGCTCAAGGACTTCTTTCGAATGCGACGCGAACAGAAAAAAGCTGCCCGCGGTGGGAACGGCGCGCGAACACAGTGCCGCTGCTCCGCGTGATTCACGACGCGCTTGCTATGATCGCCCGGTGACAGCTGCTCCAATCAAACTCGTTTGCTTTGACCTTGGCGGCGTGGTTATACGCATCTGTCGGTCATGGCACGAGGGCTGCGAGCGCGCTGGGATCGATGTGCGCGCGATGCCCCAATCCGTCGATCTGGACAATCGCGCGTGGATGTCGCTCGTCGAACAACATCAGACGGGCCGCATCGAAGGTGCAGCGTATTTCGAGCGTGTGAGCAACCTGCTTGACGGCGTGTATACCCCCGCAGAAGTGGAGCAAATCCACCTCGCATGGACGATGCAGCCATATCCCGGCGTGCGCACACTCATCGAAGACATCGCAGCACACAAGGTTCAGACCTGCGCGCTGTCCAATACGAATCATGAGCACTGGGAGATCATTACGCAGCATCCGGAACTGCGCGCGATGGACCAACTGATCGCCTCACACATCATCGGGCTGCACAAGCCCGATCCGTGCGCGTACGCGCATGTTGAAAGTGTCACCGGCTGCGCTGGTGATGAGGTGATCTTCTTTGATGATTCTCAGGAAAACATCGACGCAGCGGAAGTCCATGGCTGGCGTACCGTCCACATTGATCACTCGGGTCATACTGCACAACAAATGCGAGATGCACTTGATGCGCATGGAACACTGCATTTCATACGTGATTCCTGATTGAGTATCGTCCGTTGCCTCGCGATCCATCAACGCCGTGTGATTTCGATCACTGCACCCTTCGATGCTGCGAATCGCAGAACTCCATGCGGCTCAGTGCTGATGGGTACATTGTCGCCATCCACTGTGATGTCGCACGGCGAGGAGGTACGCACGCGATAATCGCCAGCCCGACCCGCAATAATCATCGAGCGCGTGAGCACCCCATTCGCCCATTCAATATCAACAGAATGTCCGCCGCGCGCCCGCAGGCCTCGCACTGATCCATTCTGCCACGCATCGGGCAAAGCGGGCAGCAGGTCGATGATGCCATCCACATGTGATTGCAGCAGCATCTCCGCAATGCCAGCGCAGCCGCCGAAGTTGCCATCAATCTGGAACGGCGGGTGGTTGTCAAACAGGTTTGGATGCGTTGATTTCGACAGCAGTTGCTGCACATGATGATGGGCAGCATTACCATCGCGAAGGCGCGCGAAGAAGTTGATGATCCACGCACGCGACCAGCCGGTGTGCCCGCCGCCGCGCGCGAGACGCGAAACAAGCACATTGCGTGCAGCCTCTGCCAGTCGTGGCGTGTCGAACATGCTGATGTCGTTACCCGGATGCAGCGCGTACAGGTGCGACATGTGCCGATGCCCCGGCTCTGCTTCCTCCAACTCCTCGGACCATTCCATGATGCGCCCGTCTGAGCCGATCCTGATTGGCATCGCCAGTTGGGCGCGCGCCTGCCTGATGCGCTCAACGATCAAATCATCAATCGCAAGATCACCCGCCAACTGCAGCGTGTTGTCAAACA
This sequence comes from uncultured Isosphaeraceae bacterium, assembly GCA_964631295.1. Taxonomy (GTDB): domain Bacteria; phylum Planctomycetota; class Phycisphaerae; order Phycisphaerales; family SM1A02; genus CAZVXI01. Next base: position 19,730 of record CAZVXI010000034.1, on the reverse strand, counting down.
GCTCCGCTACCACTTGCTGGTCCATCGCAGGCCCCATCGAAAGTGCCAAGCGATCACCATCATGAATATACATATTCTCCGCGGATGTCGTCGGTCCGGAGACGAGCCTCCCTGTTCGCGGATCTTCAACCAGCCAGTCGAGGAAGAACTCGCTGCATTCTCGCATGAATGGCCATGCACGCTCGCGCGCGAAGGTCACATCGTTGGTGAATCGGACATGCTCCATCATGTGCGATGCAAGCCAAGGCCCGCCGATCACCCACATCCCCCATACGGGCCTGCCTTGCACGGCCGCCCAAAGCCATGCATCACTGACATGCCCATAAGCAAACCCCTCGCAGCCGAACTTCCGCGCAAGATCACGACCATCAGGGATCATGCGCTCCATGTAGTCAAAAAGCGGCTCATGGCACTCGCTGAGATTACATACCTCCGCAGGCCAGTAGTTCATCTGCAGGTTGATATTGATGTGATAGTCAGCATTCCACGGCGCTTCGATATGCTCATTCCACAGCCCCTGGAGATTTGCCGGCAATGTACCCGGACGCGACGAACTGATCAGCAGATAGCGACCGTACTGAAAATACAATGCCGCAAGCCCTGCGTCATTTTCACCCTGCTTCACACGCTCAAGCCGTGCATCGGTCGGCAGATGCGAGAGATCATCCCCGCCGAGGTCGATCTGCACGCGATTCATGTACGACTGATGATCAATGATGTGTTTCTCCCGCATCAGCGAGATGCCAAAACTGTGCAGCTTCGCATCGCACATCTCATAAAGGTCATGCTGCAGAGGTTCCGATGGATCGGCGAGGTTGTAGTCCGTGGCCGCATTGAGAATCAGAAACACTCTGTCAGCATTGCGAATGCGGACCATGCCATCGGTTGATTCCAGCGTGCCGTTTGAGCAAAATCCCTCCAGCAGCGTACCAAAGCGCACCCCGAGATGTTCGCCTCCATGAGACGCGCGGCCTTCCATCCAGAGCGCTGTATCTCCGGACGACGTGGTCTTCGCGTCTGCCGGGCGATCCAGCGTAACATCCAGCGAAAGCGCGCCCGGTTCGGATGCCGACAAGACGATACACAACGTGCCATCTGACGCACTGAGCCAGGCCTCGCGTCGATAATGCACACCATTGTGCGAGAACTCGGCCAATGTGATACCGGTCGAGAGATTCAGCTGTCGGCGATAGTCATCGGGTACGAATGACGACTCGAGACGGATGCGCTCCGCAAGATAGCCGGGCCCGCCGTTGTTCGTGACTGCTATGACGAGTTCGTTCTCACCAAGTCGAAGCGCTGGGCGTAAATCGAACTCATACGACTGATTCCACGCGTTTGTGCTGCCGACCTCGATCCCATTCAACCAGATGCGCGATGCATCATCCGTCGGCGACATCCGCAACCAGCCGATCCCTGCTTCGATGTGCGCTGTCGTGACTCCAAATCGAGCGGCAAAGAGTGTCGTCGAATGCTCCGGTACGGCGCGGTCCTGATCACTCGCGACAGGGTCCCACTGAGCAAACACAACGGCCTCAGGATCAACAGTGGGCGCTTCTCGGGCAACTGTCGGCCCACGCTGAAACATAAGGTCAACAGGCTCAGCGGCGGCCGCGTTGTCCAACAGCATGCTGATGCGCAGGTCGCCCAGCGTTTGATGACTGCGCGGGCTGATGCGCGGGGCGAGTATCCGCTCGGCAATCAGCCGCTCCCCAGTTGCGGGATCTCCCTCAAAGAAAAGACGACGCGCTTCAGCAAGCGTGGCCGCCATGGAATCGGGATTCTCAGGGACGGGCGGTCCGGCCCAGATCGTCTCTTCGCTGAGTTGGATTCGTTCTTCCAGAACACCGCCGAACACCATCGCACCGAAGCGGCCGTTCCCGACGGGCAATGCTTCTGTCCACCGCTGCGCCGGCTCGCCGAACCACAGGATCAACTCCTCAGCTTCGACCAACGGCAGAGCCGCTGCGATTGTCGGACCGCCAAGTAAGAAGGTGACTGCGAGTGTGCCGAATCTCTGTAGCATCATGCGCTCAGCGTACCAGATGCGACGAGCGGCGATTGACGGGCCCTACAATGGCTCTTATGTCGTCGTCGACAGCAAACATCCCGCGGCAGACTGTGCAGTTGCCGCGTGCTCTGATCTTCCTCGCTTCAATCTGGCTGATTGCCTCGTGGATGCTCACGATGGGGTTCCGCACGCCCGTGCATCCATCGTCCGCGAGCTTCACGCCCGGCGTGCGGATGATGATCCTAAGCGTTGTCATCGGCCTGATGATCGGATGGCCTCTGCTGCGCCTGAGCCAGGAAGCGACCAGACTCCCGATTCGTCAGACGCTGCTCGACCTTATGGTTCTGCTGTCACTCGTGCAGGTGGTGCTCTGGCCTCTTCGGGTCGTCACGACGTGGTCACCTGAGCGGACCGCAGCGATTGATCTTGTGCTCGGCTGCTGGCTGATTATTGTGGGTGCGATCATCGCTGCGTCGATCGGAACGGAGAAAATCGGCCCGCGTATTGTGGCAATGCTCACATGCCTTGGTCTGTGCCTGCTTGGGCCGGCTGCTGTGTGGGTGGGCATCGCACGCAAGCCGGGTTCACTGGAACTGGTCGATCTCAGTCCGCTCCTCGCGACCCATACGCTCGGCGGGAATGCGAGCGCACGACCGACGGCTACCGACTGGCAGTGGATTTGGCTCCTCGCGTTTACCGCAGTCATGGTGTGGGTGGCGCTTGCCATTGCACAAGCCATACGAAGGCGCACCACGGTACGGTGACGCTGCAGGAGATGTGACGTGTGGACTGGCTTCATCCCGCTGGTGATCTTCCTCGGTGAGTTCGCGCTGAAACTCGTTGTACTCAGTTGGGTGCTTATTCGCCGGAAGCGTAAACCGTCCGTGAATCTCGCATGGACGATGATCATCCTGCTTATTCCGTTTCTCGGGATCATCGCATATCTGCTTGTCGGCGAAGTCCGCCTCGGCAGACGGCGCGTCAAACACTATGAAGAAATCTGTGATCGGCTCGAAACAGCGCGCCTGGAGAGCACGACAGCACCCAGTTCACATCCGAACGTGCCCGAGCGTTTCTCGCAAATCGCTTACCTCGCAGAAGCCGTCGGTGGCAGCATCGTACGTGGCAACAATCACCTGACGCTTCTCAACGACACTGATGCGTTCATGGATGCAGTGCTGGAAGATATTGAAGGTGCGCAGGAGCATTGTCACTTGCTGTTTTACATCTATCTCGATGATGGGAACGGCAGGCGTGTAGCAGATGCGTTGCTTCGTGCTGCCAAGCGTGGTGTTGTGTGCCGGCTGATGGTTGACTCCGTTGGATCACGCGACTTGCTTCAATCCAACCTGTGGACGCGCATGCAGCAAGGCGGGGTGCAATGCGTTGAGATGCTGCCCGCACGAATCATCCGCGCCTTGTTCAAACGGCTTGATCTTCGTAACCACCGCAAAATCGTCGTCATTGACAATGAGATTGCGTACATGGGCAGTCAGAACATCGCTGATGCGGCATTTGCGCCAAAGAGGCGCTTTGCACCATGGATCGACATGATGGTGCGTGCGACCGGGCCAATCACGCGCGACCTCCAGGGAATCTTCATTCAGGACTGGTACATGGACTCCAGTGAGTCGCTCGACGCCTTGCTTCGCGCACCGATTCCAGAGAGCACCGAAGGAGCGATTTCCCAGGTCATCGGCACTGGGCCAACATCGTTCAACGAAGCAATGCGGCAGTTGATCCACTCTTCATTGCATGTTGCCCGGGAGGAGTTGATTCTCACAACGCCGTACTTTGTACCGGATGATGCGACGATGATCGCAGTTGAAACCGCTGCACGGCGTGGCGTCCATACGACGCTCATCGTGCCGAGGAGAAATGACTCTCCGCTCGTTGCCGCAGCCAGCCGGAGCCACTATGAGTCGCTTCTCAGTGCTGGAGCGGAGATTCTCGAGTACACTGGTGGTTTGCTGCACGCCAAGACGATGACGATTGATCGCGACCTCGCGCTCGTCTCGACGGCGAATCTCGATCGCCGCAGTTTCGAGATCAACTTCGAAGTATCAGTTGTCGTGTACGACACGGATTTCGCCAGTCAGTTGCGATTTCTGCAGAAGTCATATGCTCAGAACTCGATCGCAGTCTCACATTCGCAGTGGCTCCGCCGACCACCATTGCACAAACTCGCCCAGAACGCGGCTGGAATGCTCAGCCCGCTGTTATAATTCCTGTCGGCTCGTGCAGCGTGGGGACGGCTTTGCTATCTTGTGCAGACAGGGATCCCGCGAATGGCAGAAGACCACACCACACCACCACCGCATGATGACCTCGCCACGGCTGCGGCCCGTCGCTTCGCGATTCTCGTCGACAGTGTCGGCATCAAGCGATTTTCCGGGGAAATCGGCCTCTCAACTCGGCAGGTCAACCGCATTCTCTCCGGCGCGCAGCCCAATCCCATTGAACGTGTCATTCGATGCCTGCAATGCGCGGAGCCGGACATCGGCGATCATGTCCTCGACTTCGTCTGCCAGGAAATGGGAGGCCACTTTGTCCGGCATGAGGCAATCGACTCAGCCGTTGTGAATGCTGTCAAAGAATGTGCTGAGGCGATCGCCGCCATCAGCGATGGTGAGATCTCCGATCTTGATGTGCGTGAGATTCGCGAAGCGATCAGCGCCTTGTCTTCCGTCATCAATGCACTCCAGAAGCACAGCGAATCGCGAAGACGCGCGTGAGCGGCAACGCTCAACAACACGCCGCTGATATCTGCGTGGTCCACCAGGCAGACTGCTTCAATACCCTCACATCGCTGCCGAGTGCGTCCATCGATTTGTGCTATCTCGATCCACCATTCAACACCGGCCGACCGCAACGGCTCGCAGCGCAGCAGTATGACGACAGGTGGCCTTCGTTGGATGCGTATCTCGATTTCATGCGGCCGCGCATCGACCAGATTCACCGTGTCCTGAAACCAACCGGCTCGATCCTGCTGCATTGCGATTGGCGCACATGCCATCATTTTCGCATGATGCTCGATTCTATCTTTGGCGAGTGCCAGTTCGTGAACCATCTGATTTGGAAATATGGCTTGGGAGGATCATCACCACGCCGATTTGCGCGCAAGCATGATGACATTCTCTTCTATGGTCGCACGCACGAGTATCACTTTGCTGCGCCAATGGTCGCATCAACCAGCCGCCGAATGGCGGGCCGTCCGAAGAAGGCCACTGATGTGATCGATATCCCTGCGGTTAACAACATGGCTGCGGAGCGGCTCGGCTACCCGACGCAGAAGCCCATCGCGCTGCTGCGAATTCTCGTCGAAGCATGCTGCCCTGTCGACGGGATCGTGCTCGATCCATTCTGCGGGAGTGGCACAACGCTGGAAGCGGCGCACCAAACGGGCCGGTACTGGATCGGAGTTGATCGGAATCCAGCCGCGGTCGTATTGGCGAGCAAACGACTTCGTCAAGCAGGCGCAATTCTTACCGATGCCTGAACATCCGAGACAGCCGGCATGAATCCACTCACCTGAAACGCCGATGCTTCTGACATGGCCGCAACGAGAGACATGCCATTGGTGCGCGGCGGGAGAAATCAAGCGCCTCCTGTCAATGAGCCTGATGAGCAATCGCGTCAGAATGTGCTCGATCAACTCCGAGCACGGTTCGCGTCGACCAGCCCTGATTTCGCTGCGGTAATCGACAGGCTCCCTGCCGAAGCTGACGCCAGCGGGCACCAGACATGGCTTGCCACAAGCGCATCGAGTTCGATCATCGGGAAGACCTGCACCCGCAGACTGCACGCGCGGATCGGGTACTTTCGCGTTCCGACCCCCCGGCTGCGAACCGTGTTCCTGAACGGCGTCACGGGTATCCGGGTTGACAACAGAACCTCGGCCGACGATCTGACAGCAGGCATCAGTGATTCGTTGCAAACCGGTCAACTCGATTGCTGCATGATCAATCGTCTGCGCGATGATACGCCCCTTGGACAGAGTGTACTGAAGCGCGCGAAGTTGCACCATACCGTACACAGGTCAGCCGTGGCATGGCAATGTGATCTGATTGACATGAACGGAAACAAAGCGTTTCCACTGAAAGGTAAGACGCGGCGCAAACGCCGCAACGAGTGTCGGCGGCTTGCCAATGCACTTGGCCCCGTGTCTGTTGATATTGTCACAGGTGCTTCCGGCATCGACTTATTTCTCGAAGCTGCTGAGCAGATTACTGCTGCGAGCTACCATGCATCGCTCGGCGTGGGCGTGCGGTCCTCGCCTTTGTGGCGCAACATCATGCTCGCAGAAGCCGTCAACCAGCGCCTGCGGTGTTATCTGCTGCATGCCGATTCGCGTGTCGTCGCCTATGTGTTTGGAGTTGTGGATAACCATGGCGTCTATCACTTTGAAGCGACGTCCTTTGATCCCGCGTATCGCGAGCACTCGCCGGGGAGCGTGCTGCTCTGGCACGTCATCAACGACCTGTTTGCCACCCAGACTGCTGCGCGAATCGATTTTGGCTTCGGCGACGCTGCGTACAAGCGAGCTTATGCAACCCGTCAGGTTCAGGAGAGCACGGTACAGATATTCGGGCGATCAGCCCGGGCACATTGTGCAGCGGCGATGATCCAAGGAGCCAATCTGCTGCACGACCGATGCGCTTCAGCGCCGCTGGCTGCGACTGTAAAGCGACTCTGGCGCCGCCAAATGACGACTCGAGCGCATGGAGCACGACGATGACACTGCGAGCGCCAACACACGCGATCGTGCACGGTCTTCGAAGATCACGCTGGATTCGTGACCGCGTGAATGGCGCGCGACGGCTTCGTGCGCAGCAGTATGAACGATCACTTGGGATTGACACCATGACGATCCCACCGGACGCGAGGGCGGCACAGTCGTACTGCACTGATGCGACGTGGTACGACGTCATGGACTATCCGGCCCTGAATCGGTATCTGAAGCCACTTGATCTCGGACCGACAGACACGGTCATCGATGTTGGATGTGGCATGGGTCGCATCCTCTGCGTCTGCGCGCGTCGCCAACTTCATCGGTGTGTCGGAGTCGAAATCGATCCTGCTCTCGCGGATCGTGCTCGTCAGAATGCAACGCAACTCAAGGGTCGGCGCTGCCCGATTGATGTCCATTGCATGGACGCAGCCGATTTCAACTACGACAGCGCGACGGCTGTTGTGATGTTCAATCCTTTTGGAATCCAGACATGTGCAGCGTTGCTGGATGCAATTCACGAGTCGCTCGACCACATCCCGCGGCGGTTGCGTATCGGCTACTTCAATCCAGTCTGTGCGGATATCTTTGATGCGCAAACGTGGCTGCGGTGTGATGGCGAGGAGCAGTCGCCCACGCACCATTACAGTGCGAAGTACTGGAGTACGTGATGCTGATTGCTGGTGTCATCGCGGCTGTGCTTCTCACGCTGCTCATTTCTCGTCTGATCGACATTGCAGGTGGCCTGCTCGTACGGCGCATTCTCGAGCGACGAATGGCACGTCGATGTCGCGGCATGGTTGTTCTTACATACGATGACGGCCCGGGAACCAGACTCCAGCACCAACTCCTGCGACTGCTGGATGAATACGCAGCGCAAGCAACGTTCTTCCTTCTTGGCAGCCGTGTCCGTGAGAATGCGGACGCAGTCGCCGAGATCGCGCGTGCCGGACATGCCATCGCCAATCATGGCGAGGAACATCTCGATGGATGGCGAATAGCGCCGTGGCGCATGATTCAAGACATCGGCCGCGGTGAACAGGTTGTGGCTGGCAAGCCAGAGCAGAGACTGCCGTTTCGACCGCCACTCGGACGGCTCACACTCAGCACATGGCTCTGGTGCCTTTGTACGGGAAGACGCATTGAACTGTGGACACTGGACGGACGTGATTCGCTCGCCCGGCAACCGAGTGAATCTGAAATGAACACGCTTGTCGAGTCAATCACGCGGTTGGAGCAGGGTGAGAGATTGCGACGTGGCGGGTGCGTTCTGCTGCATTCGTTTGACCGCTCAGATTCAGCCGCTGGCCATGATCGCGAGCAATACGTTCTGGATACGACGCGGCTGCTGCTCTCAACAGCGCGGGCTCACAACATGCCGATCGCCACGCTCGATTCACTTTCTCGACACTCTGCAGGCTCGACGATGCCAACGAGCAATGATTCGATACAATCTGCTGCATGACATGCACATTCACGATACGAGCTGGCATCCCGGCGACCAATCTGTCGCTCTACCATCGCATCCGATTTGCCGTGGGCGATCCCGTCGCGATCATCGATGTGACTGACAGCGGCACGAGTGAATCACACTTGATTATTCGCGATATTGAGATTGGCCGGGCTCAGCAGTCGGCGCGGGCGGATCACGTGACGTGTCCCGCAGATCACACACCACCGGGCGGATTGTCTGGTGATCGGGAAATCGCAACAGCACAGGCAACGGCAGAGCGGCTGCGCACGCTCGGGGCGAAATCAGTCACGGCAGATCGATCGCTGCCACTGGTCTTCGCACACGAAATCCAACAAGCTGGTATCGAGGTTCAATGCGATTCTGATCTGGGTGTCGTTGAGCGTCGAGCAAAAGATGAACAGGAAGTTGAATGGCTGCGCGAGGCGCAACATACGACCGAGCAGGCAGTTCAGATGGCATGTGAGTTGATCGCACATTCTGTGCCGAGCAAAGACGGCGTTCTTCAGCATGAAGGTGCGCCGCTGACAAGTGACCGAGTGCGCTCGATCATTGATATCTGGCTGCTTGGGCGTGGCTACGCGAATCCCGATTCAATCGTCGCAGGCGGAAGAGACGGCGGCGATTGCCACGAACATGGCTCGGGCGACTTACGCACCGGCCAACTGATCATCATCGATGTGTTTCCGCGCAACAAGCGAACGCTCTACAACGGTGACTGCACGCGAACGGTCGTCCATGGAAACGTTCCCGACGAGGCCCGAACGATGCATGCTGCAGTCGTCGATGCCAAACGCGCGGCCATCGCCGTGGCGAAGGCAGGCATCACGGGCGAAGAGGTACACGATGCGGTGTCAGCGGTGATCACATCCCATGATTTCCCAATGGGCCTGCCGGCAGACGGCGATCCACTGACCCGCTGTGCGATGACGCATGGAACCGGCCATGGCGTCGGCCTCGACGTTCACGAACCGCCGCTGCTCGACAAGAAGGGGCCTCCACTCATCGAAGGCGATTGCCTGACGATTGAGCCTGGCCTGTACTGCCCGGCGTTCGGCGGTGTGCGTATCGAGGACATGGTGATCGTACGAGCCGATGGTGTGGAGAATCTCAACACGATCCCCGAGGGTCTCACGTGGATCTGAGAATAATCCAGACTGTTTGCGTGTTGATCATCGCAGGTTCGCTTTGCTGGACTGCCCTGCTCTTGCCAGTCGACGTGGCTGCAAGTCGGTTGGGCAAGCCGGAACTCGTTCGCAGTCTGGCCCTCTTTCTCGTCTTGATTCTCACTGGAGCCATCGTTGTCATGATCTTGAAACGCAAACGCAGTGCTCGAATGCACAACAGTGCTCGAAATCGAATCGCAACGGTCGCGCTGGTCTTGCTTGCTGCTGCAAGCCTGACAACCGCATGTGCTGCCAGTGCGAATCGCGACTGGGTTCGGGCGACAATTACGCGCCTCTTCGGTCCGCCCGCGGTGCAATCGAACGAGGCGTATGAGCATCGCAGTGATGGCCCTACGTTTGACCATTCCACGTTCGATGCACTCCTGCGAAAACATGTGGATGAGCACGGCTGGATTCACTACAAGGGATTCAAGGAAGATGGCCCCGCACTCGATAAATATCTTGCATCGATACGAAACGCTCCCTTTGATAAACTGGACCGCGATGAGAAACTCACGCTTCTCATAAATGCATACAACGCCTTCACGATCCAGTTGATCATCGAGAATCTTCCCCTTGATTCGATTCGTGACATTCCGGATGCCAAGCGATGGGACGCCACGCGATGGAATATTGGTGGCAACATCTGGAGCCTCAACGAGATTGAGCATGAACAGATTCGCCCCAAGTTCGAAGAACCACTGATTCATTTCGCGCTGGTTTGCGCAGCACGCAGTTGCCCGCCACTGCGCAATGGAGCATACACGGCGGATCGGCTCGATGAGCAACTTGCATCACAGGCGAAGTACGCGCATACGCACGACCGATGGCTTCGTGTCGACACGGAGAAAGAGACTGTGCATATGACAGAGTTATACAACTGGTACGCTGGTGATTTTGAACAGGCAGCTGATTCGGTCCTCGCGTTTGCAGCGAGTTACAATGACGTGCTCGCGCGGCTTCTCGAACAGAATCCAAAGCCACGCATCAAATGGATCCCATATAGTTGGGACCTCAACAGCGTGGAGAATCGACCTGAAGGCAAGTAGCTCGATCAAGGCATTTTCAATCACCGCGGAACGTGTTCTGGGCGGCGCGCAGGAATCAGCCGCCGTGACGAGGCTCTCCGTTGTCATCCCTGCACTGAACGAAGCTGATCATCTACCACAGACGCTGCGCAGTCTGCGGCAGCAACATGACACGGAGGTCATCGTCGCGGACGGCGGGAGCGAGGACAACACACGCGAGATTGCGCGTTCCATGGGCGCACAGGTTGTCGAGTCGACTCCATCGCGTGGTCGACAGATGAACGAAGGTGCGAGACTTGCCAGCGGCGCAAATCTGCTCTTCCTCCATGCCGACACGCAGGTGCCGGCCAACCATGCCTCTGCAATCGCTGATGCGCTTTCAGATGAGTCGATCGTTGCAGGCGCGTTTCGTTTGCGGATTGATTCCGATCGACGGCTTTATCGTCTCGTGGAATGGTCGGCCAACCGCAGGGCGCACCGACGAGAGTTGCCATACGGCGATCAGGCGATTTTCATGCGGCGCAACCTGTTCGAGCAGCTCGGAGGCTGGCCTGACATACCAGTCATGGAAGACCACGCGATGATGATGCGGCTGCGCCAACTCGGTCGGATCGTGTTGCTCAACGATGAAGCCACCACATCAGCCCGGCGTTGGGACCGCAACGGACCAGTTCGAACAACACTGCACAATCACGCATGCCTGTGGAGTTTTCGGGCAGGAATCTCTCCCGAACGAATCGCGAGATGGCGTGCGCGCAGGGCACGGTGACGCGTATACTCCGCCGATGCAGATGCTGCCAGTGCCACAACTTGGTGATGATCGCATTCTGCGTGTGATATCCGGACTGCGCCCATGCCGACACGGGGGGCTGCGCATCGAAGCGGAGACAATCCGTCACGCAGGCCGGACGCGCGTCGTTGTTCACAACTATGGCCAGGGTGGATGCGGGCTCACGATCGGCTTCGGCTGCGCGCAGGTCGCGGCTGATCTGGTGCAACAAGTTACTGCAGGATCGCACCAGCAGCACCCTGCACTTGTTGGCCCAAGGAATTCTCACTTCCCGGAGTCGCCTGCAGTGGCTGTACTTGGCGCTGGCGTGATCGGTCTGACCACTGCACGCCAACTCATCCACCGTGGCTTTCGTGTCAGTATGCACAGCGAAGCGAGCGATGTTGACACCACAAGCGGAGTGGCAGGAGGGCTGTGGCTGCCGACCGGAATCGAGTTTGGACGAGCGCCTCAGCAACGCGCTCGGTTCGTCGACATCCTTTATCGTTCGCAGCGGGAGTTCCAGACGATCGACCGGAACCGGTATCACGTGGAACATCTGCCAGTGTTCGAACCAGAGGGGTCACCATACGAGACGCACTTCTTCGACAACGGCACGGTCGCGCCCCCCAAGCCAGTTCACCGTCTTCCGTTTCCCGGTGCGGAGCGGTCAGGTCGCATGTTCATCACAGACTTCATTCATACACACGGATTTCTGCGGGCTTTGCGGGAGGATGTTGCATCAAATGGAGTGAAGGTCGTTCCGACTCGATTCGAATCGCTTGATGATGTATTTGCCATCGAGGCGGACGTGATCGTGAACTGTCTGGGGCTGGGTGCTCGGACCGTGTTCGGGGATGCTGCGGTGTATCCGGCCCGCGGGATTCTGGTGCTGATGGAGCCTGAGCAAATCGGCTACATCGTCCACGATGGCTACAAGTACCTGTTCCCGCGCGAGGATGCCTTAATCCTCGGGGGGTGCTTTCAGCCCAACGTCTATGACCATGTGCCCGACCAAGCCATTGCGTCGGAGATTCTCAGTCACCACCGGAGGTTCTTTGGCCAGTAGTTGCGTCGGCTATGACGTGAGCGACACGCTGATCGCCTCGCTCGCGGATGTAGTTGCTCGCCAACTTGCGCACTTTCTGTTGACTGCCGACGAAAGCGACTGATCTATCGGCAGCAACACCAGATGCCAGAGAGGCGGCTGAGTGTCCTGGTCCTGTAAGGCGCAACTCTACTTTCCACCGTCGTCCGCGCCGGCAGTGCTCTCTTCCCCGCCGTCTTTAGACGCTGCACGGTCAGCAATGGTCTTCTTGACAGCGTCCGGCATTGCAAAGACGTCCTCGGTGACTTTGTTCCACGTGAAGTCGTCGAATGTCAGCGAGACGGAGTTGTCCATCAAGGGGAAGGATGCCTCAGTCACCATCTTGATGCCATCGACGTCCTCCCACTTCGCAAAGAACAGCTGCGTGTCCTCGCCATCAGGACCCTCAAACAGCAGTCCGGCAGGCAAGCCAGTCTTGGCATTGAAGAACAGTTCTTTGACATGCGCACCCTTGCCTTGAGCGACATCCACCTTCTGGCACCTGGCATCGCCGAACTCAGTCATCCCCACATACGTGAGGAGATCGGCGTGGTTCATCATGGTCACGCCGAACTGTACATATGGTGTGAGTACGATGCTCAGACCAGCAGCATCAGGCTCATCGACCTGGTAGTCATCCATTCCCGGATCCTGTGTCCAGATGTGTTCGCCATTCGAGCAGATGATCGCCTCGCCCAGATCGGGCACTTTGACATCAGCTCGCATATGCAGTGGAAAGAACAGTTGCACAGTCGCTTCGAAAGACTGCCCACCCATCGCTGCCGGGAACGTCATCTTCGTTCGATGCGAGATTGATTGTTTTTCCTCCAAGGCTTCCATGCCACCCATGGCCTCAATGGCCTTGACAACGAGGTCCATCGCCGTCGGTTCGCCAGTCTGGCCATCCTGCGCTCGCGCGACAGATGCAAACACCACTGAGAGTGCTGCGGCAAATACGAGATGAACGTGTGTTTTCATTGCGGGCCTTCCTTCCATTTGTTATTGGCATGTACGCAGTTTGCCTCCCCGATCTTGTTCCGATCATACGGCTCCATCTTGCCGCGTGCGGAACGAGAATACCCTGAACGCTCGCTCAGGTGCTGGCGATGAGTCGCCACCACTGGTAGTCTGAATGCAGCCACGATTTGAGGAGTTTTCGATGAGCATCCCATGTTGCCTGCCCGCGACCGTCCTGCTGATGACCTTCTGTGCAAGTCAGGATGCTGTGGCAGATCTGGAACTCCCCCCGATCTTTGCGGACCACATGGTGTTGCAAAACGAGGAACCGATCCTCATCTGGGGCGAGGCCGACGCGGGTGCGACGGTAGCCGTCGAGTTCGCCGGTGCACGGATTTCCAGCCGCGCCGATGACCATGGGCGTTGGCGGATCACCTTTGCAGAGATGAAGGCAAGCGCGCAATCGCGTTCGCTCATCATCGAGTCAGGTGATGAACGCATCGTGATCGACGATGTGCTCATCGGTGAGGTCTGGGTGTGCTCAGGTCAATCGAACATGGAGTGGAGCATCAACGCGTCTGCTGATGCTCGACGATTCAAGGCCGAGGCATCAGACCCGCGGATTCGCATGTTCACCGTGCCGAAGACGGCAACGCACGATCCGCAGGGCCGAACGCCCGGCTCATGGGCCGTTGCTTCGCCCGACACGGTTGGTCGATTTTCTGCAGTGGGCTACCACTTTGGTCGCAACCTGCTCGATCAGCTTGACGTTCCGATCGGATTGATTCACTCCAGTTGGGGCGGCAGCACGATTGAAGCATGGATCAGCCGGCCCAAGCTCGATGCGCTGCCTGCAGCAGCACCTTTCACCGCTGCCTATGACCGCGCGATCGAAGCGCGCGGGATGTCGACTGATCGCTTCACCGGTACACAGTTCGAGGCGGATGGCTGGGAGGTCATCGCGCTGCCGACGCTTGTCGAGAACGCCGGTCACAATGTGGATGGCATCATGTGGTTTCGTCGTTCGATCATCATTCCACCGGACTGGAACGGTCGTGAGCTCACGCTCTCACTTGGGCCGATCGACGACAACGACGTCACCTACTTCAACGGTAAGCGCATCGGCGGCATCAATAACTACCAACAGCCGCGCATGTATACGGTACCCGCAGAGCTTGTGCGCGCTGGCAGAGCGGTCATCGCGATCCGCGTGGAAGACACTGGCGGCGCTGGCGGCTTCAATGGCGCGCCCGATGCGATGACGATTGCCCCCTCGGATGGCGCCGGCGAACCGATCGGACTGGCAGGGCACTGGTATTGGCAGTTGATCGCCGATGCGCAGTCCGGTCCGGTGCAGCACCGTCCCGCGAACCTCTACAACGCGATGATTCACGGCCTGCGCGACTATGCGATTCGCGGCACGATCTGGTACCAGGGTGAGAGCAACGCGCTCGGCGATCGAGGCGAGGAATATTTCACGCTCTTCCCCGGCCTCATCGAGGACTGGCGGCAGGCGTTCGGCTCGCTGGACATGCCATTTCTTTTTGTGCAGTTGCCTGACTTCACCAACAATGAACCCAATACACCGTGGCGCTACCCGGTCCTTCGCCAGGCGCAGCTGGAAACGCACAGACGCATTGCCAATACGGGGATGGCGGTGACACTTGATCTTGGTGCAGCAAACGACATCCACCCGCGCAACAAGCACGACGTCGGCGATCGGCTTGCACGGTGGGCGCTTGCCGATGTGTACGACGAGCCTGTTGCGGTGAAATCGGGACCGCTGCCACGACGCGTTGATTTCGATGCTGACCGAGGTGTTGTTGTTCAGTTCGATACCTTTGGTTCATCACTCGCATCACGCGACGGAGAAGCTGTGCGAGGATTCGAAGTGGCCGGCGCTGATGGCAAATGGCTGCCAGCGAGCGCACGGATTGAAGGCGACAACACGGTGCTCGTCTTCAGCGGCGATGCACCACGCCCCCAACAGGTGCGCTACGCATGGCTGAACAACACCGCAGCGTGCAACCTCGGCAACGCGGCAGGCCTGCCCGCCAGCCCGTTCCGATTTCAGCGGTGAGGCGCGACATCGATCACGCAGCAGGTGCCGGGACCGGCTGCCGCGCTGCTGGCTTGCTGAGCAGCACAACCGTCGCGACGGCGCCACCGTTGAGCCAGTAGAACCATGCATCGAGCCCGGCAAAACCCATCGCCAGCGGTGCGATCAGAAATGTGAGCCCGACAAGGCCGTCCACCGCCACGTGCATCGGGTATGGCACGACGCGCATCACGCCGAGACGATGGTTCGTCAGGACCGTGAGCAGCAGCGCCGTGATGCCGGCAGTCAACGCGAGCCACCTCGCAGCGGGATGCGACTCACCAAGTGGCAGCACGAACGGTGCTGCAATGAGCGCGAATGCGACCGGGTAATCGAGCAGAGCGTGAATGTGCTTCGTGATAAATCGGGGGTCCATCGTGAACGTCCTTTCAGTGCGATGAGGTGACCTGTCCAGCACGTTGGACGCGCTGTCGAGGCGGGCCTTACCCCACTGCTCGAGACTCGATGAACCACATGCATGAAAAAACCGTCTGCGATGCGGAAATCTCTCTGGACATTGGCGATGCATAGCCTATACTGGCAAATAAATGCCACTATTAACACCACACCCTGAAACTCCAGAGTTCGCACGCGGTCTGAAGGCCGCCATTGACGATCGGCTCGATCAGCAGCTTTTCAAGGCATTGTCCGATCCGACCCGTCTGCTGGTCCTGTCGTGTCTGGTCAAGTGTGGGCGCCCCTGCTCGGTCTCCGAGGTCGCTGAGTGCTGTGATGTGGAGTTTTCGGTCGTGAACAAGCACATGAAGGTGCTGGCCGCTGCAGGCGTGCTCGCTGCCGAGAAAGCAGGACGCACGGTCTGGTACGCCGCCCGATGTGGCGATCTGTGCGAGCGGTTGGCGCTGCTCATCGACGCCATTGCGGAATGGTGTCCGAATCTTGCGTCGTCCGACCCGAGCATCTCCGAACCCTGTTGCTCGGCTTCGCGCGGAGTGAACGGTTGATGGAGCGGAAAGAGTGGGTCAAGCTGGCATCGCTCGGCGCTTTGTTCCTCGGCATCTACCTGCTGCCGATCGGTACCGACCCAGTCGAGAGGGCGATCGGCGAAGGGCTCCGCCTGACGCAGTGGTATGCCCGGGAACATGTCATCCTGTGCCTGCTGCCCGCGTTCCTGATTGCCGGGGCAATCGCCGCGTTCGTCGATAAGGCCGCCATCCTCAAGTACCTTGGCCCCAATGCAAGCAAGCCCGCGGCGTATGGCGTGGGTGCGACTTCCGGCTGCGTTCTCGCGGTCTGCTCGTGCACGGTGCTGCCGCTGTTCGCGGGGATCTATCGCATGGGCGCTGGGCTCGGACCGGCGATGGCGTTCCTCTATGCGGGTCCAGCGATCAACGTGTTGGCGGTCATCTTGACTGCTCGCGTGCTGGGGGTAGAGATCGGTCTCGCTCGAGCGGTGGGCGCAGTCGTGTTCAGCGTGTTCGTCGGGTTGATCATGGCCGCCATCTTTGAACGTCCGAAGAAGGGTGACGCGCCCGAGCATGCGTTCGTCGCGCCCGACGCCGGTGATGCCCGCCCACTGCACCAACTGGCGCTGCTGTTCGGGCTGATGATCGCAGTTCTGATCTTCGCCAACTGGAGCGGCTCGCCCGACAGAACCGGCTTCTGGCACCTGCTGCACACCAACAAGTGGCTGCTGACCATCGCGTGCGCCGTACCCATGGCAGTGGTGTTGTGGCGGTGGTTTTGTTTTTCAATGCTCGGGTTGATCGGGCTTGGATGGGCAGTCGGAGTGGTTGCGTTCTTCTTTCAGAATGAGCCGAGCGTTCCGTTCGCGGCAGCGATCGTCGGGCTGTGCCTGCTGATGCCCAACGCCGGCGATCAGGGACGCGAGTGGTGGGCGCAAACGTGGGGCTATGCCAAACTGATCACGCCGCTGCTGATCGGTGGTGTGTTTGTCGCAGGCGTTCTGCTCGGCACGCCCGAGAGCCAGGGTCTGGTACCGCCCGAATGGGTTGAGAAGGCCGTCGGCGGCAATGGCATTGGAGCAAACCTTGGCGCATCGGTCGTCGGCGCGTTCATGTACTTCGCCACACTGACGGAGGTGCCAATCCTCGAAGGGCTTATCGGCTCAGGCATGGGTAAGGGACCATCCCTCGCGCTGCTGCTTGCAGGCCCAGCACTGTCGCTGCCAAACATGATCGTGATCCAGAGTGTCATTGGCACCAGGAAAACCGCCGCATATGCGACCATCGTGATTGTCGGTTCCACCATGGTGGGCCTGTTATACGGCTCACTGTTCTGATCGTCAGCCGCTCTCTGAGAAATCAACCACATAAGGAGTTTTCCATGTCCGCGCAGAAAATCGAGATCCTCGGCACCGGGTGTCCGAAGTGTCAATCGCTCGAAGCCTCGGCCCGTGAGGCCGTCGAGCATCTCGGCATTGAGGCCGAGATCACCAAGGTCGAGAAAATGGACGACATCATCGCCCGCGGAGTGATGATGACCCCAGCCATCGCGATCAACGGCGTTGTGAAATCCAGTGGCCGCGTGCTCTCCGCAGCGGATGTCGAACAACTCCTCACGTAAACAGAAAGGCAATACGTCATGTCGACAGTTCATTCATCCGATTCCACGCCGCCGCGCAAGAGTCTCGCAAAGCCAGCGATCGGTTTTGTACTGGTTGCCGTTGCCATTGGCGCAATCGCCGTTGGTTTTGCCCGCCGGCACTCCGACCCGAACGCCGGCGAGACCGCAGTCGCGTCCGTTGTACAGCCCCAGACTGTCACCGTGTATTACTTCCATGGCGAAACGCGCTGCAAGACTTGTCTCGCGATTGAGACAGCGACGGAGCGTGTTGTTCGCGAACACTTTGCCGGCGAACTCGACGAGGGTACGCTGCGTTATGTCGCCGTTGATTACGATGCGCCAGAACATCGACACTTCCGAGACGATTACGACCTTGCATTCGGCTCCGTGGTCGTACAGGGAATCGGCGACGACCGCCCGTGGGAGAACCTCGCAGATGTCTGGACGCTCATCCATGACGACCCTGCGGAACTCGACGCGTACCTGGTCGAGCACATCACGCCGATGCTGGCGGAGAACAGATGATCGCCGAACTGACCAGTGCCGCGATGCTCGGGCTGCTCACTGCGATCAGCCCATGTCCACTCGCAACCAATGTCGCGGCTGTGTCGTATCTTGGCCGGCACGCAGGGACGCCACGACGGTCGATGTGGTCCGGGGCTGCCTATGTAGCCGGTCGCACAATCTGCTACGCGCTGCTCGCGGCGGCGCTCGTCGGCGGGCTGCTGGCTGCCGCCACCGCATCGAGCGTGCTCAACCAGTACTTCGGCCTGCTCGTCGGTCCGATCCTCATCATCGCCGGCGGGATGCTGCTCGGTGTGATCCCCGCACCGAGTTTCGGCACCGAAGGCGGCAAGCTCAGCGAGAAACTCGCGTCACGCGGCGATGCCGCAGGCGCCTTCCTGCTCGGTATCGTGTTTGCGCTCTCATTCTGCCCATCGTCGGCTGCGCTGTTCTTTGGGAGTCTCGTCCCGCTCGCAGCGAAGTCTGAGTCAATGGTTGCCGTTCCTGTCGCCTATGGCATCGCGACGGGACTGCCTGTACTCGCCTTCGCAGTTGTCATTGCGCTCGGCGGTCACGGCGTGGGTAAGGCGTTCGACCGCGTCAAATCAATCGAGAAGTGGCTGCGGCTCCTGACCGGGCTCGCTCTTGTCGGCGTCGGGCTGTTCCTGTGCCTGCGAACGAACCTCGGCCTGTAATCGAGGCGTGACGCGACTCCCCCCGTGACACGCTTCGCACGTCTGCATCGCGTGCCGGAGATACACAGGGCTCATCGCGCAACGTCTGTCGGCGGATACGCGATCGTGCGGTCCTCTCCTTCGTTCGCTTCGAGCATTGCTCCGCGGAAAAGGACCTTTCATGCGGGTTTGAGGCTTTCTGAGCCAGGCATTTGAAACGATAATGCGGCAAATAGGCCAAACGGAACGGCGAAGTGATCTTCTCCCTCCGGGATTTGGAGAAATGACGCTCGCAACATGTCAAATGGACGGGAGAACATCACTGTTCTCCGCTCCAAAGTCCTCGTGCGCCCAGAGATTTGAAGACTGCCGCGATGGCTCCTTGCGCGACACAGGCCGGGGCGCATCGACCCCCAGCCACCACCAGACGGGCGTGCGGGGCACCTTGGCTCTTTCGGAACCCGGAAAAGGGGCGTTGTGCGCATGACAAGACCCCGCAGAACGGGGTCTTGTGTCGGGTCAACCAAGCGAGGCGGACGGGACTCGAACCCGCAACCACCGGATCGACAGTCCGGGACTCTGACCAATTGAGCTATCGCCCCTGTTGGAGCGTCACACCCGGCACATCGCCGGGCGGCTCTCGCTTGCGACCGAGACTGTACCCCTCGCCCTGAGGGCCGTCAAGCACACTG
>CAZVXI010000033.1:0-25322 GCA_964631295.1 uncultured Isosphaeraceae bacterium | reverse complement strand
CCGCACCATCACCGTCGTCTCCGGGCACAGATACACCTCCGCGGCCCTTGGGTTCTGCGAGGTCGCGATCTGGGTCGCCGCCGTCGGATCGGTTGTCAAGTACCTCCCGAACCCGTTCGCCGTGCTCGCGTTCGCCGGCGGGTTCTCTGTCGGAACGCTCGTCGGCATGTTCATCGAAGACAAAATCGCCATCGGCTACAGGATCGTCCGCGTGATCAACCCGGACTCGGCGATCAACGTCACGCAGCAACTCCGCGCTCACGAGTTCCGCGTCACCTCCCTGCAGGGACACGGCAGAGACGGGCCGGTGGAAATCGCGTTCACGGTCATCCGCAGACGACACATCAGACGGCTCCTCGATGCCATCGACGAGGAGGGCATCGCGATTTTCGGCACCGGCGATACTCATGCCACATCGTGGCGGCTGCTTGGGTCGCGGTACTGGTACTGCTCACTGCCGGAACACGTGAGCTTTTACAACCAGCAGTCGATGCAGCACATTGCAGATGTGTGCGGGTTGGAGTCGATCACGCATATCCGGACAAGTCACATTCGCGCCCGGCTGGACAAACGAATCAGGCAGGCGCTGCGCAATCGCCTGTTTGCATGGCAAATGGCGCTTCCGTTCCTACGAGGCATGGCTCGCCGACAGTCGCCGCCGGGCTGGCTCGCTGCGACAGATCATATGCTGCATGTGATGTGCAACGCGCAGCGCCATTGAAAGAAGCAGTGCACGCGCGGCATCAAGATCAATGAACGGCGGCTGGTGCAATCGGTTCGACTGGCGGAAACACTTCGTCGAGTGTCTGGCCGAGCATGTGCCTGCCATCACGTATCCTGCGCGCTGCGTTGCCACTGGTGAGCTGCGCAATATACCACGCCATTCGGCCAAGGTTGCTCTTGAGCTTGTTGCGTGTGAACTCAGGGTACTTCGCCTTGACCTGTTCGCGCTCGATGCGATACTCGGGCAGCAGTGTGAGGCCTTTGGTTTCGGCATGGATGCGATGCCCCGCAACGTAGTCGTGCATGCCGGCCCATCGCCTGGTCGTGCGCGCGAACTTGTACCAGAGATCGGTGTCCATCATGCAATGCAGGGAGAGATCAAGCCCGCCGACCTCTTCGTACAACGCGCGCTTGAAGAAACACGTCGGCTGATGCAGCCGCAGCGTGCCCCATCGCATCCACGCTGGTGAATCAACTGGTGTGATGTGCAAACGCATGATGCGGTCGTTCTCGTCAATCCAGACTGCCCAGCCGGACAGCACATCAAGTTCTGGCTCGGCATCGAATTGCTGTGTGACACGTTCGAGGATGCCGGGCAGCAGGACATCGTCGGAGTTGAGCCAGTAGAGCACATCGCCCGTGCAACGCTGGAAGCCTGTGTGGATCGCATCGGACTGGCCGTCGTCTTTTTCCGACTGCCAATAGTCGACATGCTGTTCATGCCGGCGGATGATGTCCTGTGAGCCATCAGTGCTGCCACCGTCGAGCACGAAGTACTCATGAACATGGTCGCGCTGCCTTATGACGGATTGCAGCGTTCGTTCCAGGAATCGCGCCTGGTTGTAGCTCGGAGTCACGATGGATATACGGGTGGACATGGCGCGGTAAGCGGCCATTCTAGCCGGGCAGGTCCGGCACATCACCGGGAGGTACTGCTACCATGCGTGCATCATGCCGGAGCAAGCTGACAACCCGGGCGATCTTGCTGTTGCCATCTGCACGTGCAACAACATGCGCACGTTCGAGTTGACGCTCAAGAGCATTGCCGGTCTTTCGATTCGAACGGTCGTCGTCGATTCGGGCTCAACTGATGGCACGATTGAACTTGCCGAGTCTTACGGAGCGGAGGTTGTGCACTACGACTGGGCAGGGCCGATCGTCAGCAAGCAGTACGCGCTTGATCTCTGCGCTGATCATGCCTGGGTGCTGAACCTCGACTCGGATGAATCGCTGAATGATGCGCTGCGTGCGTCGATCGCGGATGTTGTCCGTGCTGATGACTCGGCCAAGGATGGCTGGGAACTGAACCGCAAGACATGGTTCCTCGGCGATTTTCTGCATCACACGTTTCAGCCTGAATGGCGACTGCGGCTGGTGCGCGGCGGGGTCGGCCGATACGTCGGCAGCGGAGCGGATCGCAAGGCAGTGCATGAGCGGCTCGAAGTTCCGGGAGCTGTGGGCAGGCTGCAGGGGTTCTGCAGGCATGATTCATGGGTGGATGTGAACGACATGCTCCTGCGGACCGTGAAATACGCCCACTGGGCTGCGGAGAGCAAGCCACGCGGCGGGCGTGCGTTCGACTTGCTCGTGCGGCCGGGCGCTGCGGTCTTCAAGCAGCTTGTGCTCAAACAGGGGTTCCGCGATGGGCCGCGCGGCGTCATTGCCGCGGGAGGGATGGGGGCGAGCACGCTGCTCAAGCACATCTGCATCGCTGCTGCACGCGCGGGGTTGCTCGAGTCTCCGGATGCAAGCGGCGCGCGTGTGTTGCGCGATGAATCCGAATGACACTGCGGCGATCGTGGTGTTTCACAGTATGTTCCCATCAAAGGCCCCCCGCCGATAAGCTCACAGGTTATCTCACTGATCGGTTTGACGAACCAGTCGTTGGCAGTCCACAATGGCCACATGACATGGCTGCTGCTCATCACCGGTGCGTATCTGATCGGGTCGATCCCGTTCGGTGTGCTCATCGCGCGCTCGCAGGGTGTGAATATTCGTCAGCATGGCTCGAAGAACATCGGAGCGACCAATGTGGGGCGCGTCCTCGGCCGGCGGTTCGGGCTGACGTGCTTCGCGCTCGATGCGATGAAGGGTGCAGGCCCCGTGGTAGCTGCGGGGTTCATGCAGGATGTGATCGGTCGATCGGCGGCTGATCTCTCGCACGCGCAGTTGTGGTTGTGGCTCGCGGTGGCGATCGCTGCGGTGGTCGGGCACATGTTCTCGATCTTCCTGCGATTCGCAGGCGGCAAGGGCGTCGCAACGGCTGCGGGCGCGCTGCTGGGCATGTGGCCACTGCTGACGATTCCTGTGCTCGCGGCGCTCGTTGTGTGGATCTCGGTTGTGAAAATTTGGCGATATGTTGCGATGGCGAGCATGTGCGCGGCTGTGTCAGTGCCGATCGTCGTACTTGTGGCCGCCATGGTCCGCGACAATCCCGGAGATGAAACAGCAGCTCGGGCGCCATTGCTCGCCGTGACGCTTGCGCTTGCGTTGCTCGTGGTTGTTCGACATCGCGCGAACATTGGCAGGCTTGTGCGCGGCGAGGAACCAAAGATCGGCAGCGAGCGCACGGATGGAGATGCATCAGCCGAAAGATCGGAGTCATGATCACACCGCTGCGACGATGCGCATGAGTATGATCGCGATACCAACTGCAATCGGCATCTTCAGATCAATCGCATCACGGACACGATTTGGCGCGACCTTGCGCACGATGACAGTTCCCAACGGCAGAAGCATTGCCACGATGATCGCAGGTTTTTGCGCGATCCAGTCCGCTGATGCCATCGTGCACAACCAGATGGCGGCAACGATATTGAGCAGCAACCCAAGTTGCCACGTGCCATCTGCATTGATCTGATTGACGATGGTCGACGTGCCAAACTGCGCATCAGCCCGGGCATCATCGATATCACAGAGCATGGCATCAGTGAAGATGTGCAGCCCGATGAAAGCGATGACGCCGATGGCGGGCAGAGCAACCGTCGGCATCAGCCCCTGCGACCAGAGCATGGCCATCGTCATCGAACCAAATGCACCTGCGACGGCCAGGTTCTTGAGGATCAACAGGTCTTTCGGCCGACGGTGCAGGCGCTGCGTCCGAGGGATTGATCCATATACCAGGACGCCGCCGAATGCACCAATCGCGATGATGGGCATCGACCAGTGCACGAAGAAGCCAGCGATTGTGACACCAGACGCGACCAGCAGGCACAGCATGCGGAGCAGGATCAGGTGCCTGCGAACGAATGCGTCGCGTGTCGGATGAGCGATCGCGTCTGCAGGGTCGCGCAGGGCGTCATGCGGCTTGACGCGGTCAAGCAGATAAACGCTCATCGTCAGGGATGCTGCGAGGCTGGCCATTGCCCAGTTGATTTCGCCATGCACGAGCAGCCAGGTGCCCGCGACGATCGCTCCGCCGTAGAGGCCCATGTAGATGCCAAGCCAGCCGAGCCGATCGCTGGCAAATCTCACACATGCAAAGATGGCGGCAGGAGCATGCACGCGGCGATCATACTGTCGATTCGCATTGGCTTCAGAATGGCCCGGAATCAGTCGTCAGTCTGGACGACGATCGGCAGCAGCACGATTGCGTTCGGATCAGACGCGAGCAATGCATCGAGTGCGGCCCGAACTTCGAGCATCCGGCGAATGCGCTCTGCGGAGTTCAGGTCGGAGGCTCGTTTCGTTTCGATCGGATCATCGAGGATGTTCATCGGTTGGAACATCGTGAGCATCGCCTGAGAGTCGATGTCTGCATCCGTGAGATTCATCAGCACACTGCCGAGGTCGCGGACAGGCACTGACATGGTGTGCGTGGCACCAGCCGATGAATAACGCAGTTGTTGCGTCGTATCCGCGGCGAGATCCTGCGAGCCAGCAAGTACGCCGTCTTTCTGCGTCGCATTGGCATCGCTGCTGCTCGCCCGAAGCGTTCGCAACTGTGATGTTGCCCTGCTCGCGAGTTCTCGGAAGAACTTTTCTGCCACGCGGGTGGCTTCGGGCGATCCCAGCGATGCTGTTGCTGGACGCCGCAGCCGTGGTTCGTTGCGGCGCGTGGCGTGCCATTGCGTTTCCAGTGCGGTGGCATCTTCGAAACTGAAGTTCCGCACGAGGGCCGTCGAGGTTTCGCGCGGCTGGAGTGAGGCGATCATCGCCATTTCCGCGCGATCAGTCTGATCGTTCTCGAGCAGCAGTGCAAAGTCCGCCGCGATTCGCGTCGGTGTCAACGCTGCCAGCTTCGGCGGGGTCGTCCCGGAGGAAGAACTCGACGACGAGCCCGCGCTGGCAAGCAGTGTGTCGAGTGTCAGTTCGTGGTGGATCTGGCTCGATGCATCATCATCATCAGCCCAGAGCAGAGCGCTGGTTTCGTTCGCCCCTGCGCGTGAAGCAAGCGTGTTCTCGTCGGGGATTGCGGGATTCACCGAGCCGCTGTCAGCGATGTGCTCGCCGCCTGAGTTGGCAGATCCGCCGAGCAGCCCGAGGCCAGCACCCGCCGCCCAGAGCCCGGCAGTGGCCGCAATGACGAGCCCCGCTGCGGTTGCGTATCGAATGACGCCCGGATGGGTCAGTGCTGACCGCTTGGCTCGGCGAGCCTGTCCCGGCACATACTGCCCGTTGCTCGTGCCGGGCGAGGTCTCGACCAGCATCGACCGCACCAGCATCGGCTCCAGCTCCGCGACGAAATCGCATGGCAGGGCGGGAGTCTGCAGAGAACGCGTCGCCTGGCGGTGCGTGATGAGTTCATCCACCGACGCCAGAAGCCTCGGATCAGTCGCGAGTCGGCCGCGCAAGCCGGCGGCATCTGCGTCGCTGAGTTCGCCTTCGATCAAGGCGAGTAGTTCAAATTCGTCAAAGTGCTGAGCCATCGTTCTCTGTTCGCTTCAAGACCGATTTTCGTCGATCAATGTTCGATCATCTTTGATTCGATCCGGATCAGTCGCGATCTCGCTCCTGGCGATCGCGCTCGATCTGGATGGCGGTCGCAAGGGCTTTTCTGGCCCGATACAGCCGCGATTTCACTGTCCCCACCGGAATGTCGAGTACCTCGCTGATCGAGTCGTAGTCCAGATCCTGAATATCTCGAAGCACCAGCATGGCACGGGCGTCCGGATCCACCTCCTGCAGCGCCCGAGCGACAGACGCTCGCAGGTCTCTCTGTTCGATGCGTTGCTTGGCAGAAAGTTCCCGCTCGTCTGTCAGAGAATCAGCAATTGTGTGGTTTTCGGCCTGAGAGGCGGGTTCTTCAATCGATGTATGGCGTCGCAGCCGCTCCCGTCGGATGTGGTTCAGGCAGGTATTCATCGTGATCCGATAGATCCACGTGCTGAGCTTGGCTCGATTGTCGTACGTCTCCAGGCCGGAAATAACGTTCGCCAGCGTGTCCTGAGTCATGTCGCGGGCGTCCTCGGCATTGCGGACCATCCGCACGCAGATGCTGTAGATACGCCGCTGATAGGCTTCGAGCAGCTCTGAGAGTGCACCAGCATCGCCATCCCGCCACTGTTCGAGCAGCTGTGCTTCCTGCAGGGGGGTGAGTCGGCGGTCATCGCCAGCGGACCCATGGCGATGTCGACGGGTGCCGTCGGCTGAACTGGCCGCGTGATGGCCATGGCCGGGTTGGGCCGAATCGGGGCCGATTGATCTTACTCCTGCCGCGCTGCTCCACACAGTCCGTTGTGTGTCCATCGGTACGATACGCCTCCGTGCCGCCCGTCCGTTGTGAACTTCCCTGAAAGCAGCCGTGTGCGGGTGGAAATACACAAGCAGCGGGCAATGAATCATCATTCCGCCGCAACACTCCCCATCCATCTGGAGCGCTGATGACGCAGGAGCATATGTCGTACCGGTCGCCATTGGAAAGTCGCTACGCCTCGCAGGAGATGCAGGCGATCTGGTCCGACCAGCGAAGATTCAGCACGTGGCGGCGATTGTGGCTCGCCCTTGCTGAGTCTCAGAAGCACCTTGGCCTCAACATCACCGACGCCCAGCTTGCCGAACTTCGCGCGCATCTTGATGACATCAACTACGAAGTTGCCGCCCGATACGAGGCTGAGCTGCGCCACGATGTGATGGCCCACGTGCACGCGCTTGGCGATCTGGCTCCGAGCGCCCGTCCAATCATTCACCTCGGCGCGACAAGCCAGTTCGTCAACTGCAATGCCGAGCTGCTTCAACTGCGCGATGGCCTGCGCCTTATCTCGCAGAAAATGGCGAGGGTGATCGATGCGCTCGCGCGGTTCGCCTTTGAGCATCGCAATCTGCCAACCCTCGGATTCACACACTACCAGCCCGCTCAGCCGACAACGGTTGGCAAACGCGCTGCTCTCTGGGCGCAGGATTTCGTTTTAGCGCTTGAAGATATCGAACATCAGGTCGAGTCGCTGCGATTCCGGGGCGTGAAGGGTACAACCGGAACACAGGCATCATTCCTCGCACTGTTTGATGGCGACCATGACAAGGTCGAGCGACTCGACGAGCTCGTCACCGAGAAGATGCGTTGGCCTGTTGATCGCCGGCTTATCATCTCCGCACAAACGTATCCGCGCGTTGTCGATGCACAAGTGCTCAGTCGCCTTGCGAGCGCGGCAAGCGTCGTCCACAAGATGGCCACCGACCTTCGACTGCTCGCCAATCGCAAAGAGATCGAAGAACCATTCGGCGCGAAACAGATCGGTTCTTCCGCGATGGCCTACAAGCGCAACCCAATGCGGTGTGAACGTGCATGTGCGCTGGCGCGGTTTGTGATCAATCTCGTGGGCAACGCGTACGACACGGCTGCCACGCAGTGGCTCGAGCGAACGCTCGATGATTCCGCGAATCGCCGGCTGTCGCTCGCTGAATCGTTTCTTGCACTTGATGGTGCGCTCGATATCTGTCACAACGTGGCAGCCGGCATGGTCGTCTACGAGAAAACTATTTCTGCAAATCTGATGGCCGAACTGCCGTTCATGGCGACGGAGAATCTGATGATGGCGGCAGTGCGCAACGGCGCGGACCGCCAGGATGCTCATGAAGTGATTCGTTCACACAGCCAGGCCGCCGCTCAGGCAGTGAAGGCAGAAGGCAAGCCCAATGATCTGCTAACGCGACTGAAGCGAGAGCCGATGTTCGCCGACGTCGACATGGCCGCAGTGCTCGATCCGAAACTGTACATCGGCCGGGCGCCGCAGCAGGTGGAACGATTCATTGCAGAGGTTGTCGAGCCAATCCGGCATCGCTACCAACTGGACAGCAATACACAACAGACAGACCTGCGCGTGTAAAGCGGAGCTGTCGCACATGCCGGATGGCAGCACGTCGAACTGCCTGCGAGCAAGACGGATGCATCGTGCTGCAACTGGCTGCTTCCACCCGCACGAACGAAAATACCTCACGCGAAACTGCCAGGCGCAGCAGAACAAGTCGCGAGCCGGTTGCGCACCCGTCTGTGCATGATTATGGTGCATGATGCATTGACGCAGTTCAGCCGCGCGATCGCCATCGCTCGACGATCTCATCGAGCCAGCCTTCGGGCGGCAGCGCGTAGGGGCGGAACTTCTCGATGGCGCCCTGTTCTTCATCGTAAAACAGTGCGCGCTGCATGCCGAGTTTGCTCGCCTGTGGTGAGTCGATCAGCGTGGTCGAGTCGGCTGCGCTCATCTGGAAGAGTACGCGCATTTCGAACTCACGCAGCGACTGCCGCGACAGCGTGCGATTGAGATTCGTCAGCGTGTCGCACCATGCGATGGTGTGGATGCCTGCGGTGGGACCATCCTGCAGGATCTCACCAAACTGTTTGTCCGGGGCGGGCGCGGGCTCCGAACCGCCGGAGAAACTCGAGAAGCCAAAGTCCTCTGATGCGCGCAGCATGCGGAAGCGTGGCAGGCCATGCACAAGAATGTAGATTGCCGGTGAGTCCGTCTCGTGTGCATCGAGACGGCGAGTCATCTCGGTAGAAAGTTGCTGCATAACTTCCGGCACCTCGCGGTAGCCGACGATGTTCATATCATGCGGCAGCGCGGTCGCGAGATCGGGCAGGACTGTGCGATGCGGATCATCGGGTGCGGCGCCGTCAAAAACATAAAAAGTTGCTGTGCCGGGCTTGTGCTGTGCAGCCAGTGAGATGATTGCAGCGCACGTCATGGCGAGCGCTGCTTCATCGCGCTGCCCGACAATGAGCAGGTTTGCCCCGCTGTGCCGCTGGAATGACGCCACCGTCGGCTCCTTGATCGCGATTGCATCGCCCAGCCATGCGCGCGCCGTTGGCTGCAGGGCGGGCCACTGCGGCGCGTCAATGAGCCTTGTGAGCAGGTGATTGCGCTCGATGTCCGCAGGAACGTTGCCCTCGAAGATGATCTGATTCGTGTCGACCTTCGACGGTTCCTGCGATTCGCGCTCTCGGATGGAAGCAAGTTTTCTGTCGCGCGTCTGGTCAGGCAGCCAGACAATCTGGAACGGGTTATTGCCTTCCATCATGCCGCTGGCGTCGTTGTAGATTGCTTCGCCCGGCCGTGAGAGCAGCCGCGCCGCTGCGTTCTCTTCGTTGAGTATGAGATAGGAATCCGACTCGCTGCACTGCAATGCGATTCGGACAGCCATCTGGTTGAGGGTCGTGCGCGCCAGTGAATATGCGCCGCCAAGCGTCTGCGACCCGAGCAACACGTGGATGCCGAACGCACGGCCCTGGCGTACGAGCCTGTCGAGCAAAAGCGACGCGTCCTGACCGATTTTGTCATCCTCGACGAAGAACTCCTGGAACTCGTCGATGATCAGCAGGATTCGCGGCATGGGTTCATCGCGATTCAGATCGCGATACTGGGCGAGCCCCTGCACGCCGAGGTCGCGGAAGATGTTGCCCCGCCTGCGCAGTTCACCATCGAGTTTCTGCAGCACACTCAGGCCGAACTCGCGGTCACTTTCGATCGCGACAACCCGGCCATGTGGAAGCGCATTGGTGGCATACGTCTTGAACTCGACACCTTTCTTGAAGTCCACGAGGTAGAGTTCAACCTCATCCGGGCGGTACCAGAGCGCGAGGTTGGTGATCAGCACGTGCAACAGCGTGGACTTGCCGGACCCGGTCTTGCCCGCGACAAGCGCGTGCTGCGATGTGCCGCGACCAAGTTCCATGTACTGGAGTTTCGTCGCGCCGGCTCGCCCGAGCGGGACACGGACACCATCGCGCGAGTCGAGTGACCACATCTCACCCTCGCCGGGGGTGATGACCTCGAATGGAACCTGGACATGCGTCGACTCGCGTGCATTCTGGCCGATGGCATGCATCACACGTGTCAGCAGTGCCTCGTTCGGGGCATGGTCGAGTTGGAGTGGCAGTTTGCCGAACTGCTCATCTTTCCAGTCAATGCTCTTGTCGGCGATAGCAATGTGCGATGAAGCTTTTGTAAGGTCGGCGATCTCGACGCCACGCGGCAGAGGTCGGCGTGCATCAAGGTGAATCAACGTGTACACGCCGCACCGGGCGCCGCTGTTGATGATGCTCATCAGCCGGCGGGTTGCCTCTTCGGTGAAGTTGGCTGGCCAGTCGGCAATGATGAGGAATCGATACGGCTCAGCAATCTCGCCTGCGCTCTCATTGTACTGGGCGATTGTCTCAAACTCATTGCGCAGGTACTTCTGGATCACATTCTCCATGTGCTCCGTCAGGTCGGTGAGTCGCTGCTCGATCTGTTGAACTTCCGTCCAGATGCGCTCGCCGACCAATGCGCCTTCGTAATCGGCCAGATGCATGAAGCCGGCAAAGTTCTGCCCAAGCGCGACGGGGTCGACAATCGTGAAACGCACCTTGCCCGGCGGAAGCGATGTCAGCAAACGCAGCATGATCGTCTGAAGTGTTTCAATCGCACGATCACGGCCTTCCCCCTTTGTTTCGAGCAGCAGCGACGCATCTGTCGGCAGTTCGATCAATGCAGGGATATCGCACGCGGTTGCGCCGTCGATGGCAAGCCGCTCATCCTGCGGCAAACCGCCGGGAATGGATGCCATGTCCAGATGCATTGTGCCGAAGCGCACGGTGGAGCGATACTCCTGCGGTGGCTGCCATTGCTCCCATGAGGGATCATCCCACGGCGTGCGAATCTGCTCGTGCTCCGCTTCAACATCGTTGAGAATCGCGCGGCAGCGGGCGATGCCTTCGAGCCAGTGCTGTTCGAGCCCTTCCCACTGCTGGCGGTATGTTGATTCGATCCGGGCTGATTCATTCTGCTGCCACTGCTCGAGGTCAGCCTTTTCTTTCTCGTACCGTTGTTCGATATCTGCAGTCTTGCTCTTGTAGATTGCTTCGGCACCTTCAAGAGCCTCATCACGCTGCCGGGTGATGCGTTCCATGCGACTCTCGTACTTTGACTGCACGGACTCGAGCTTACTGGCATGCCGACGTTCAACTTCATCGAGGATCGGCTCGAAGCGTTCCTTCGCGCGAGCAACGTCCGAGTCTCGCTGCTCGATTAGTTCGCGCTCCTCCGCCTCACGCGTCGCCTGCGCGATGGCCAGCCCGCGCTCCTGCAGCGGCAGCGCGGAGTCGAGCCGATAGTGCATCTCCGCGAACTGCCCGCGCAATGCAGAGCGCGCAATGAAGTGCACGAAGATCAGCGCGAGCAGCCCGGCACCGGCACCTCCCGATGCTGCCCACAGGATCGTGTTGGACCATGCAAACGCCTCGATGGCGAACATCACGCCCGCAGCGACGATTGCAAGCCCGATGATGATCGCATATGGAGTGGGGCCGGCAAACAGGCGCGGCAGACGCAGCGTCTGCATGGTTGCGAGGATGGCTCGAGCTTCATCGGCAAGGTGCTCAACTGCTTCGGGGGTGGCGTGATCATCCGTGAAGTCCTCCGGGCTGTCAGGCGATTGTTCCCGAACTGCCGGAGCCGGCTGCAGGCATTTGCGAAACCACTGCTGCGCCTGAACGAGTGTGCTGCGGATGTCGTCAACAGCACCATCGATGCGCTTGACGGTGTTGTTGTACTTCTGTTCCGGCTGGTGTTCCTTCGCCTCGTAAACAGTCTCTGCAGACCAGACACCTTCCTGAAGCCCTTTGCGCGCCTTGTCAGAACTGTTGGCAGCCTTGTCTGCAAGCTCCGAGCGGACAGTTGTCGCGACTGACTCAACTTCCTGTCGTTCCGCCTCGAATGTGTTTCTGGCGAGTGTGACTGCATTGTTGTAGTCGCGCCCTGCATGACGTGTGTCATTTTCGTAGCGCGTCTCGATGTCTTTCTGTCGCTGCTTGAGTTCAGTCGCGAAGGCATTCGACTCTGCCTCGTGCTCTTCGACGATGCGCTTCTCAGCCTCCGCGCGGTGTTCGATAAGTGAGAACAGATCAGCGATGACCGCGCGTTCGTTGTAGACGAACTGGGTCGGTTGCAGATGTGGCGGCAGGGGCTGGTTGGGCGTCTGGGCAGTGGTCAACGGTTACTCCGATATTCGAGTCACTGGCACTCCTGCCGAGCCTGATGCACAAGCTGCATCATGTGCCGCATGCCGACAAGGGCTGATCGCACAGATGGTTCGATCGGCTCAAGATAGTAACGCTGAAAGTCCTTGCTGACCGGGTCATTCCAGACATCGGTCGTGTTCTCCCAGTGCACCACGAGTTCCTTCATCGCCTGTCCGAGTTTGACTTGTGCAACATTGAGGCTCATTGGTTCTCTCCGGTCTGCGCGCCGCTGTCATCATCGACGCGATCAGTCGCATGCGCGACCGGGCCCCTGTCTGGCGGCGCGAGCCTGACATATGCATCGAGGTTGTTCGCCATTGACTCGAGCAGTGCGGCAGCTTTTGGGATCTCGCCCGCAAGCGCCGCGGAAAGTTGCCCGCACTGACCCTTGTAGAGCGTCATCTCACGATCAAGCACGCGCGACCACTTCTGGACGGTTTTTACTTTCTGCTCGGCCTCGGCGACGCGCTCCTCTGCCCGCCGCAGAGCTTTCGCCTCTTCTCGGGCCGAGCCGCCGCTCTGCTGCGCAGACATCTGCGCGCGAAACAGTTCGCTCTTGCACTGATCGACCTGCCGCGATCGGCGCTTCACCTCGTGCTTCCAGTGCATCAACTGCTCATGCTGGAGCCATGAGAGTGTTCGCTGCACGTCGAACTCCGCTTCATCCAGAGCGCGTTGGCCCTGCTCGATGAAGTCGATCAGTTTCGTGCGGAACTCACGAATGACTTCGATTGACTGAACATTGGCGCCGTCTTGCATGCCCTTGCCTTCGCTCAGCGCTGCTGAAGATACTCATCGATGCGGTCTGCCTTGCGAAGCAGGAACGGAATGTGATCGCTCGTCGACTCAGTGAACCGGTGCAGCACCCGCGTGGTATTCTCGAACTCCTCGACGAACTTGGTGTGCTCCTGGTCACGCCAGGTCTGGCTGAGATTATTGAGCCGGCCATGCAGCACCGAGAGTTGTTGCAGCAACTCATCGTTGAATCGTTTCAGATCATGCGCAAACCGCCGAAGTTCCTGTGGGTCAACAATCGCCTTGGCCATGCAAAGGTGTCCTTTCCGTTTCTGCGCACTGAATCCCAGCACGTCACCGGGATTCTAGTCGATGACGATACGACTCTGCGCATCTTCGCAGCGGACAGCTTTTTGGCCGTCAATCTGCGTATCGCGGATCAGCCTGCACGCGAACCGGTGCCGAGTACTCCTGCCCACCAATCGACAACACCACTGTATAGGACCCCGGTGCGACGGGCGGTGCGCCACGGCGGAATCTGCCGCGACGCTGATTGTCGCCTTCCCGCGGATCACCACGCATATCCCACTGGATCGAATGCAGACCAGCCGAGCCGCCTGCGTCGAGCGTCCGCACGACCTCGCCCGATGCATCCTTGATGACCAGTTCCACATCATCGTCACCAACAGATGATGCAAGGCGATAACAGACTGCTGTCCCGGGCTCGGGGTCTTCTGCGATGTATTGCCGATCGCCCGGCAACTGGCTGCCGCCAACGCTGCCACGCCACTGCGTTGCAACTTCGGGCTCGAACAGATGCACATCAGCGGACATCGCTTCGGGCGTCATCTGCTGCAGCACACCGATATCCATGATGAACATCCCGCGACCGTGCGTGCCGACGATCAGGTCTTTGTCGCGCTCGTGCACGAACAGATCGTGGGCGGGCAGCGTGGGTATTCCTTCGGTCAGCTCAACCCAGTCTTCGCCGCGATCAAGCGAGAAGTACACGCCCGTTTCCGTGCCAACGTACAGAAGATCTTCGTTTTCCGGGTCTTCGCGGATCACGTTGACTGAACCGAGTGAAGGCAGATCGCCGGTGATGTTCGACCATGTCGCACCCGCATCTTCCGTGATGAACACGAACGGTCGCAAATCATCTTCGCGATAGCCGGTGAACGTGACATATGCGCGGTCAACATCGTACCGCGAAAGAATCACCCGGCTCACCCACCAGTGTGCAGGCACGCCCGGGAAGCGGTCTGCCATATTTGTCCAGTTGGCGCCTGAATCCCTCGACCACTGCACATTGCCATCGTCCGTACCAACGAGCAGGATTGCGGGATTGATCGGCGACTCATCAATCGTCGTGATCGTGCAGTGCGGAACATTGCCGGCAAGCTTCTCCGGATCAGCCGTCGTGAGGTCCGGGCTGATGACATGCCAGCTGTCGCCCTGGTCGTAACTCTTGAAAAGCTTGTTCCCGCCGAAGTAAATGATCTGCGGATTGTGCGTCGACATCAGAATCGGCGACATCCAGTTGAAGCGGTCGCGCGGCCCATCCGGATCACTCTGCGGGGGGCGGATCGAGCCGGCCTCGCCCGTGTCGCGGTAGCGCCTGCCGAGCACGCCAAACTGCGATTCATAAATGATCGTGTTGTTGTCTGTCGGGTCGACGCAGACGTAAAAGCCGTCGCCGCCACCCACACGGTACCATGCCGAGCGTGTCACGCCACGACCACCTGCCGAGTGGTTCGGTCCGCCGTGGCTGCCGTTGTCCTGCGTTCCGCCGTAGACGTGATAGGGCTGCTGCATGTCAGCGGTGATGGCATAGAACTGCCCGAGCGACATGTTGAAAATGCCATCCCACGTGTCGCACCGATCGTAGGTCACGTGCATGCCACCATCGTTGCCGAGCAGGATGTGATCTGGATTGTCCGGATTGATCCACATCGCGTGGTGATCGACGTGTATGCCCGATGCGATGTCAGATCGCCAGGTTCTGCCGCCATCATCGGAGCCGTATGTCGGCACGCTCAACACATAGATTCGCTGATCATCCGTCGGGTCGACACGAATCTGCCCGTAGTAGTACGGAGGCGAGCCGCCGATGGACTGCTCGTTCATCTTCGTCCAGGTTTCGCCGCCATCTTCGGTGCGGTAGATTTCCCCGCCGATTTCGCGCGGCCGTCGACGACGCTGTTGTTCCTCGCGCCGTTCGATGGTGATTGTCTGCTCTTCACCATCGCGTTCGATGAGCAGATCAACTGCCTCCTGCTCCTGCAACGAAGCAATCTGCGCGAGGTACTGCCAGAGATCGCCGATGGCCTTGCCGTCGATTTCCAGAATCAGGTCGCCCACCTGCAGACCTGCACGTCCTGCCGGGCCGTCTTCTTCCACCTCGGTGACTTTGAAGTGGCCTTCCTCGATGGTCGCGGAGAAGCCGAGGTCCGACGGACGGTTGCCCGACTGCTGCTCGCGAGCATTTTGTTGATCCTGGCCGGGCGCATACCCGGGTTCTGGTTCCGCATCATCTTCTGCGCCGGGCAGCACGCCGCCGAAACGATCGTGATACTCGAACTCGAGCTGCTCGTGCATTTCATGAGCTTCATTCTGGCCCGTGTCCGCGGTCGTCATGTTCTGGTTGGCCACGGTCGCATAGAGGATGTCCGGGTTCTGCGGATAGATGTCCAGGCCAATGCGGCCGATGTCGCCGTCAGGCAGTCCGCCTTCGAGGCGCTTCCACGTCCTGCCGCCATCGGTTGATTTGTGAATCGCTGAACCCGGGCCGTTGCCATCGAAATCCCAGGCGCGTCGCCGGCGTTCATACGACGCAGCGTACACGTTGTCCGGGTTCTTCGGATCCACGACGACATCAATCACGCCGACGTCTTCGTTGATGAACAGCACGTTCTTCCACGTCTCGCCGCCATCGGTGGTCTTGTACAGGCCGCGCATCTTGTTGGGTGAGTACAGATGGCCCGCCGCCGCGACGTACACCGTGTCTGAATCTTCGGGATGGATGACGATGCGACCGATGTGGTGCGAATCGCGCAGGCCCATGTTCTTCCACGTCGTGCCGCCATCGGTGGTCTTGAAGATACCGGTGCCCCAGTAGCTGCTGCGCTGGTTGTTGGCTTCGCCGGTGCCGACCCAGAGCGTGTCCGGGTCGCGCGGGTCGAGTGCGATGTCGCCGATCGAGATCGACGATTCATCCTCGAAGATGCACTGCCACGTCGTGCCGTTGTTGGTGGTCTTCCACAGCCCGCCCGAAGCGCCTGCCGCGTAAATCGTCGTCCAGCGATCATGCTGAACAGCGATATCCGTGATGCGCCCGCCCGTGGCTGATGGGCCGATCGCCCGGAACGGAAAGTCAGCAAGATCAGCAGAATCGACCTGCCCGAGCGCCCCCTGGCTGAGCACCAGCCCAAGTGAGGCTGCAAGGATGCATGCACCGAACCGACGACGTTGTGTTGTAATCATTGACTCCCACCCTGAATCCAACGGTGTTGATAGAAGGCCACGAAAGACCATTCGGCCGAAGACGGGCCACGCTTCGGCTGGTCTGCCCGATTGTGCAGCGATGGCTTCTCCCACGCTCCGGTGGTTATGGTGGCAGGCCGATCGCGAGTTGCAACTGTCAAACCGGGCAGTTTCCGGACGTGGCGGGGCCGTCAGGCCGCCCGGCAGATGGCAGCTGGATGGCGACCGCAACGGCACCCGAGGTGAAACCGTCGATCAGCTTGGCAGCACAACAAGCGGAAGCGGTAGCACCCGGGGCGTCACCGCCCGCTGGTGCATCAGTGGCTCGCAATGCGCGGGTGAATGATCAGCCGGCAACCGATACGACACGACGCAGGCCCCGCCGCAGTGAGAAGCTGCCGCAACGACCGGCTCGAAGAGCCTGCCTATTGCTCCGGCCGATATGCCGGGGAGTACTGCATGCCGAGATCACGTGGCTGAAATCGGCTGGCATCCTTCCACACATCATCGATCCGTGGCTCGATGGCTGCACGTTGCTCATCGGTCAGGATATCGCGCAACATTGTGATCGTTTCCTCGGTACCGGCACGGCGCTGCTTATGCATTTCATCGAGTCGCTTTTTGTGGTCGCCCAGTTCCGTCATGTTGGCCTGATACGTCCGCAGCAGTGGAGCGATCCACGACGTAATTTCATCGATCATTCTTTGCGCAACAGCATCCTGTCGGAACTCATGCAACTCGCTCAACGACTGTATCGCCTCATGTTGTTTCTCGGTCAGATCCTGCCGGT
The DNA here is from genome assembly GCA_964631295.1 of uncultured Isosphaeraceae bacterium. Lineage (GTDB taxonomy): Bacteria > Planctomycetota > Phycisphaerae > Phycisphaerales > SM1A02 > CAZVXI01. The sequence goes on along the minus strand of CAZVXI010000033.1, from coordinate 8,154 downwards.
CAGTGACGGCACGAAACACCCGACGCAAATCAAATGGATCTGGAAATACAAGCGGATGCGCTGATTTCTGATAGAGGTATTCCAGCGTCTGAGCAGAATCGTCCGTGAGCGTTGCCTGCAAGAGTGGCAGGTACAGTTCGTTCAACTGCACGATCGACTCTTCTGCATCCACTGTGCGGCCAAGCAACCGGAGAAACCTCGCACGAAAGACCGCTGGTGATTCGCCTCCGAGCGACCGGGCGTTGAAGATGCTGGCGCGTGCCATCATCTCCCATTTGCGTTCGTAATGCCGTCGCATCGCCATTGTCAACGACTGGTCGTACGCACGGAGAGTGGCGTCGAAACTCGCCTTGTCCGATGGAATGCACTCATCGCGCATTCCTGTGAGGATCGCTGTGAGCGCGACGTTCGCGCCCGGATACGCAGTGCCGACCGTTTGATAGACGGTGCGCATTCGATCGTTGCGGACACGCCTCAGTTCGCCGACTTGCTCTTCCGCCAGAACCGCTGACAGTTGCCCAAACAGCGCCGCTGCCTCATCGCGCAGCACTTCTTTCACAGCGTCCTGCAATGAGTCGAAAAGGGCCTCGAGATCCTCAGCAATGGCCACGTCTGTCATCGACTGTCCTTGCACCGGGCCCAGTGACTTCGACCATTCCCAGAGAGGCGTAAACAGTTCCTGGCGCAGCTCCCGGTCCGCCGACAAATATGCCTCGTGAAGAGATCGCAGGTATGCCGCCTGCTTATCGCTCAGAACGAGCATTTCTGACCAGCGCGCAATATCAGCGCGCAGCACACGCCGTGGAATCGGCAGTGAAACATACGGCCCGGAGAGAGCATCGGGGGTCGGCTCCGCTACGAATGCCTCTTCGTCAGCTTCCTGCGCCGCACCACACGGTGAAAACAGTGCGACGGCCAGAACCGTCGCACTGCTCACTGCCTTCAGCAGTTCGAATCTCATCCGCAATCCTTTTCAACTTCGGGATCAGGATAACTCGGGCAGAATCCGGTCGTAGCCGTCACGGCCCATGTACACTCCCCGAAAGTACCGTTGCCGCACCCGATGGGCATATTCCCAACACAGCGTGCCTGTGCAAGTGTGATCGTCTCGTACTGCCAGCCATCTTCAGTGGCAACGCGTTCGTACACATTCTCGTCCAGAGACACGAACAACGGTGGACACGTCCACCTGAAGCCATTGAGGTCCTGGCAACCAAAATGATGCTGCTGGCAGCACTTTTCCACAAATGACGGTTCATAACAATTGTCAGCCGCCGTTGTGAGCGCGAAGGCCAACGTACAGAAAAGCCCTGACAAAGCAGAATACTTCATCGACTTAGTCCTTCGATGCAGAAAATGCGGGAACCCCGGTTTCGTTCGTCATCAAGCCGCAAGCAGATTCAGGGGCGGGCTGCGACCAACGGGCTGGCACGGAAAATGCAGGGGCCAGGGCCAGGCCAGGGGCCAAGAGCGATCGGAAGATTTTCTGCAGCGTTGGGTCACGGGAAGTACCTTTGTCGCGCCACCCTATCCCATGTCGAAACCGTGTCAACAAGATAGTGAATGACTCAAACAGTCCGGGTTCCGGTCGGGCCGGGCGGGGTGTGCAGCGTGGCGACAGACGGCAGGCATCGCAGCGTGCCGACAACGCCAACGGCTCACCCGTTCACGTTCACGGAACTTCCTGCAATGGAAACCAACAGCCCGTTGGTGCTGTAACACAGGGGCGGACGTTGTCTGAGCGCAGCAGATCACCGGCATTGACCTGACATCTGCGGACATCTGCGCAACGAGAGAGATCACGCTTGCCTCAGTCGTTTCGCCCCGCGGCGAGCAGGCGGCTTGGCTGAGGCTTGAGCACCGAAAGCAGGCCGGGCAGCGATGCGAGCATCGCAAGCGCGATCACCGTCAGCCAGCCGAGGATCGTCGGCCATTGCGGCAATGATACATTCACCGCGATGCCGAGCAGGCGGCGGTAGTGGATCGAACTCACCCATGCGGTATGCATACCGAGTGCGGTGCCGACGATTGCGCCGGCAACAGCGAGCAGAATCGCCTCGCCGAGGATGAGTCGTGTGAGCAGCGATTTATGCCCGCCGATTGCGCGGAGCACGCCATATTCATACCGCCTGCCATGAATACCTGCGATAATAACATTACCAACGCCGATGCAGGCAAGCACAAGCGCTGCAAAGCCGATGACGCTTTGTATCACCAGCAGTGTTGTTGCGAGTTCCTGTATCGTGTTCATCATCGCTCTTCCGGAGGTAAATACAACGCCGGGCGCTGCATCTTCAATGCGCTGTGTTGCCTGTTCATCGCTGATGTCGTCCTCGAGGTTGACCTGCATCATGTAGACATCATCGTTATCGAAGTTTTCGCGGACGGTGGCGAAGTCGAGGAAGACGCTGCTGAGCGCGTATTCCATGTACTGCGAGCGGATGCCGTACATCTGCGTGATGAGGTCGAGGCCGGGTGAGCGGATGACGCCGATGATCTCGAACGTGTGAACGGATTCACCGGCACCGAGTGTGATGGTGTCGCCCACGCCCATATCGCGCGCGATGAGGAATCGTTCCTCGACGAGGACAGCATCGCCTGCGAGGAGTCGCGGCGTGACGGACTCGGCATCGCCCTGCACAAACTCGACGTTGTTGATGCGGAAGAAGACTTCCGGATCGAAGCCGATGCAGACGACGTTCGTGGGTGAGACGCCGGTGATGCCGAACACCTGCTCGCCGACGATCGGAATAGAGACGTAGCCGATGGGACAGGTCTCCCGGACGAACGGAAGTTGATTGATCGCTTTGCGCTGTTCCGGTGCGATGCCGATCGCGCGGTAGGCAAAGCCGTCTGCGAATCGAATCTTGCCGATCCAGTCGTCGAGCAGTGCCTCGGCGCCGGACCATGTGCTGACGAGGATACCGATGCCGACCATCAGCGCGCCTGCGGTGAAGCCATGGCGATACGGCTGGCGGTCGACCGAATCGCGCAGCATCCCCGCAGGCATGCGCATGAGCGATGCAAGTGCCGGGCCGACTGTATGCGTGAGCAGCAGCAGCACGGGTGTCGCGAGGAGGAAGTACCCCGCGTACAGGGCGGGCAGGCCGACCCATGCATATGCCCAGAACATGACATCCCGATCTTCGAATGTCTGCAGGACAAGCTGCACGGCGATGAGTGCGAGCGCAGCGGCGGTGATGAATATGACACCGATGCGTCGCGGCGGCTTCGCTTCGTTGGTCATTGCTTCCAGCGGCGACACTCTGCTCGCCTGCCATGCGGGGTACAGCGACGCGAGCAGCCCGGCGCACACCGCGCCGATGATCGCAAGGTTGATCCCGAGCGCGGGCACGACCAGCGAGAGTTCGATCATGTCGGAGAACCACCATACAAGCAGCGCCGACAGCCCGATGCCGAGCGGAATACCCAGCAGCGATCCAAGCAGTGCAAACAGCAGGCCGATCACGATCTGGGAGATGAACAGTTGCGCCCTGCTTGCGCCAACACATCGCGCTATGGCCATATCGCGCTGGCGCTCTGTGACGTTGGTTGTCAGCCCTGTGACGATGATGAACGATGCGCTCAGGAAAGTGAGGATCGATGCGAGGATGAGGCCGAGCTGACTTGCGCCGATGCGCTTGTCGAACCCGGCACGGATCATCTCGGCCGGTTCGAGCGCCAGTTGCGGCGGGAGGTTGCCGGCGAACTGCTCGCAGAAAGCTTCGACGTCGATGTCGTCGTCCAGCACCATCATGATGTGCGTGAGCTGGCCCGTCTGCCCGGTGACGTCTGCGACAACAGTGCGATCCATGCGCACCTGCGGCCGCTGGACCGCGACAAGGACAGGCCGCTCGTAGATGCCGACGACTTCAAGATCAATCGGCGCGCCGAAGCGTTGCACGCGGAGGATGTCGCCAATGGTTGCGTTCAACTGTTCTGCGGTCAGCGGATCAATCAGGATCTCGCCGGGGCCTTCGAGGCGGCGGCCCTTGCGCATTTCAAGATCGCGGAATGTTTGTTCATTCTCGAGCGAGACACCGATGGCTTTGGGCGTGACGCGGCGCGGCATGCCTGTTTCGGGGTTGGTGCCACCATCAGCGCGCACAAGCGTGAGCGATCCGAACAGTCGCCCGGTTGCCTGCTGTACGCCGGGCCAGGTGCGCGCTTCATCGAGCAGTGAATCTTCAAACCGGCCCTGGAACTGGTGAATGATGCGTACATCCGACGGTCCGAGGATCGTCTTGAGGACATGGTCCATGGCACCCTGTGCCGAGCCTGTGCAGCACGAGACAGCGACGACGAGCGAGCATGCGATCGCCGTGGCTGCAATGAGCAGCGCGCTTCGGCCACGCCTACCCGACAGTGTGTTGCGCGCGAAGCGCCAGCTCGCCAGCATTCATCCCCTCCGGGTCGAAAGACTCAACGATCACACCATCACGCAGCAGGAACACGCACTGGCAGTGTGCTGCTGCCATTGGTTCATGCGTCACCATCACGACTGTCATCGATCGTTCGCGCGCAATCTGCCCGAGCGACTTCCACATCTGTTCGCTTGTGCGCGAGTCGAGGCTGCCGGTCGGTTCGTCTGCGAAAAGTACGGTTGGTTCGAAGTAAAGCGCTCGCGCGATGGCGACGCGCTGCTGCTCCCCGCCGGACATCGCATCGGGCCGATGATCGGCGCGCTCTGCGAGGCCGAAGATGTCGAGCAGTTCCATGCCGCGTGCCCGCCGGGTGTCTGTGTTGATGCCATCGAGCATCGGCGCGAGCGTGACGTTCTCCAGCGCTGTCAGGTTTGCCAGCAAGTTGAATCGCTGGAACACAATGCCGATCTTTTTGCGCCGATATTCCGTCAGTTGGCGTTCATCGAGTTGATCCACGCGGATGCCGGCCACTTCGATGGTGCCGCGGTCGGGCACATCCAGCCCGGCCAGCAGGTGCAGCAAGGTGCTCTTACCGCTGCCGGAGGGCCCCATGATGGCGAAGAACCCGCTGGCAGGCACATCGAGCGAGAGCCCGCGCAACGCAGGCACCTCGCGGGCGCCGGTGTGGTAGGTCTTGCTTACATCTCGCGCGACGATCCCACTGCCGTTGGGATGTGCAGTACGCTCACTGGGGGCCTGTTCAGATGGGCTGTGTGTGTTCGGCAATCCCGATCAATCCACGGGATGCTGACTGTCGTACGTCGATTGATCCATCAATGAATCGAGCGGGGATGTGTCGCTTGCCTTGATCTTGATCAGCCAGCCATTGTCATACGGGTCGGAGTTGAGCAGCGCCGGGTCATCAGCCACTTTGTCGTTCACCTCGATGATCTCCCCGCCGACGACGCTGTAGACATCGCTGGTTGTTTTGACCGATTCCACCTCGCCGACAACCGAGCCGGGGTCGATCTGTTCGCCGCTGGGCTTCATTTCCACGTAGGTGATGTCGGTCAGTTCGTTGGCCGCATACTGGGTGATGCCGAGCGTGACGACGTCGCCATCCACGCGAAACCACTCGTGAGACTCAGTAAAACGGCAATCCGCTGGGGTGGCCATGGGGCAAATCTCCTCGGTCGTGCCCGATGGTTCTCGGACGCAGCGGGCATGATAGACGGTGATCTGGCGGCTTCAACCGGGCTGACACTGCCGCCGTGGCGGCAATGTGGGTAATCTGGCGGGTTTGGCCTTGCTGGGCGATTGCAGGTATGTAGGATGCTTGCTGCGAATTCGCACCACGCATATGACGGATTCGTTTGATTTTTCTCCCCTCCGGAAAACGTCGGCCGCACCTTGGCCGGCGTTTTCTCTGCGCTGCTGTTATTGGCCCTCGCGTCAGGATGACGCCCGAGCGGCCGCCAGTGGTTCGCCTTGCTCCGAGTCGGTACACTCCCGGCCTCATCATGCTGCTGACGCTCTCAACCAACTCGCTGACGAAACTCATGGACAAGAAATCCGGCGGGCTGCAATTGCTTGATGTGCCAGCACTTGCGCACGACAAGCTCGATCTCCGCGGGCTGAATGTCTCAGCGTCCATGCTCAAGGGCTGGACGATGCAGGAACTCGATGCACTGCGTGACGCAGCAGACAAAGCCCACTGCCCATGCCTGGTGCTCTTTGACGATGTGCCGCTGCCCTTTGCCGCCACAACCGCGGCCAGGCGCGAGAAGGCCCGCAAGCGCCTGCAGATGATCGGCAAGGCCGCCCACCGCCTCGGGTGCAACTCGATCGCGATCAAATGCGAAGCGCCTGACAGCGAGGAGGCGCTCGAGCGCGCCGCCCACGAGATCAAGACCGCGATGCTCCCCGTCGAGCGGCTGGAACTCAATGTCCTGCTCTCACCGCATGAAGGCCTCACCTCCGACCCCGATCGGCTCACCGAACTCATCAAGCTCATCGGCGGGTTTCGCATTGGTTCCCTGCCGGACTTCAGCTCAGCCGCGGCAACGGGCGATGCAGTCTCGGCGCTGCGCACACTCGCACCATACGCGCAAGCGATTCACGCAACCATCAAGGCGTTCAGCAAGAATGGCAAGCACAGCGGCTACGATCTCGCTGAATGTGTGCAGGCCGTGCGCAGCGTCGGGTTTGAGAATACACTCGCGATCGAGTACGTGGGCAAGGCCGACCCGGTCGCCAACATCGAGAAGGCCCGCGTACAACTCACGGAAGCCATCGAGGACGAGCAGGACAAGTGACCACCATGACCGCCAGGCCGGAAGCAGGGGCGCAGCACATCATCATCACCATTGATGGTGCTGCGGGTACCGGCAAGTCAACAACTGCGCACCGTCTTGCGCGCCGGCTTGGCCTGGACTTCCTCGATACGGGCGCGATGTATCGCGCTGTTGCCATGCTCGCGCTCGATCACAACCTTGACCTGACAGACGGCCCGGCCATCGCCGATGCTCTGCGCAAGATCAATCTGCACTTCGACTGGGATCATGATCCGCCGCGATTGCTGATCGACGAGACCGATGTGTCAGACCGCATTCGCGATCTGGCAATCTCCCGGCATGTGTCCATCGTCGCTGCCCATCCGGAAGTACGCGAGGTACTCGTTGAGCAGCAGCGAGCCATCTCCCGTCAGCATCCGCGGCTTGTCTCCGAAGGGCGCGACCAGGGCTCAGTCGTGTTCCCTGATGCGCCTCTGCGATTTTTTCTGAAGGCGGATGCGAAGGTGCGTGCCGAGCGCCGGCTCGAACAACTCCGCGCTGCCGGGCAGAACGTCCAACTCGATGATGTGTTCGCCGACATCCAACGGCGAGATCAGATCGATGCCAGCCGCCCGACAAATCCGCTCATCGTGCCACACGGCGCAATCATCATCGAGACCGATGACTGCTCCCTTGATGAGGTTGTCGATACGCTCGAAGCACACGTGCGCGATGCGCTGCCTGATCCGGAAGCCGGGCTGTGAAGCTCCTGCGACTGCGCCGAAATGCACCCGGATGGTCGCTCTGGCAGATCATCTGCTGGGCGGTTGGCACGGCGATCACGCTCACATGGTTCCGCATGGTGTATCGCCTGCAACGCTTCCACGGCGACCGTGTGCCCGAGACCGGCGGGGTCATCTATCTTGTCAACCATCAGTCTCATTACGATCCGGTTGTTGGAGGTTTGAGCGTCTGGCATCGGCCGTTCCGTTCCATTGCACGTGCTTCGCTGTTCGACTTCAAGCCGTTCGGATTTCTGATCCACAGCTACGGCGCAGTGCCGATCCAGCGAGGGCGTGGCGACAAGGGAGCAATCGTGGCTGCAGTTGATGTGCTCAAAAAGGGCAGTTGTGTGCTGCTGTTCCCCGAAGGTGGCAGAACGCAGGACGGCGCGATACATCAGTTTCAGCGAGGATTCCTGTTGCTCGTGAAGCGAAGCGGCGCGCCGGTGCTTCCCATCGCCATCGAGGGTGCACACGATATCTGGCCGCGCGGGCAGGCGCTGCCGCGGCTGCGTGGCAGGCTCGCTGTGATGGTCGCAGAGCCGGTGCCCGCGCAGGAGTTGCTTGATGTTCCGGCCAACGAGGCCATGCAGCGGTTGCATAATACAATCGACACGATGCGCCTGGACCTGCGCAGCCGCCTTCGCCGCCAGACCGGCGGTCGCTTTCCACACCCCGGCCCGGGCGATCTGCCGTCGAGTATCCGGTATTGATCGGTATTCAAGTCACGTGCCG
>CAZVXI010000032.1:0-25413 GCA_964631295.1 uncultured Isosphaeraceae bacterium | reverse complement strand
CTGCAGCTCGCGCTGCTCGCGGACGACGGCACGATGATCGCATTGGCGGGGGCGGTGCGCCCGGGCCTGGTCGATCTCGCGGAGATCATGCCTGAAATATGGGAACTGCAGGAAGCGGCGTACCTGCAATGCCTTCTGGATGATGATGAGCCGGTCGGGGCATCGCTTGTGGTTCAACCAATGCTCTCACGCATGGTGCCGGTCACCGAGCAGGCGACGCGCCCGGGCGGGGGCGCGTCATACACAAAGATCATCGGTTGGCGCAGCGCCGCCGACCGCGAGGCAACTCGATCGCGCGACACCAATGAGGCGCGCGATGACGCTGACTCCCAGCAGCCCGCAGAGGAATCGAAGCCGGCCCCGCGCCGCGTTATGACGGGGGTGCGGATGTATCTGGATGAAGATATTTCCATGGAAACGACGCATGGCACAATGCGCTTTGCAATGCGACCCGATGCTGCGCCCAATACCGTTTGGAACTTCAGACAACTTTGCGCGGGTGGCTTCTACCGCGATGTGATTTTTCATCGCATCGTCCCGCTTGATCGACAGGGACTGCCGTTCGTCATTCAGGCAGGGGATCCCAGCGCAACCGGTGAAGGCAATGCAGGCTACTGGCTTCCGATTGAGCCGAGCGATCTGGCGCACGACTTCGGCGTGATCTCGATGGCGCGCTCGAACGATCCGGACTCGGCCGGCACGCAGTTCTTCGTGTGTCTTTCGCGCGAAGGAACCGCCCGGCTCGATGTACAATATTGCGCGTTTGGAGAACTTGTTGATGGTGCAGAAACCCTCAACGCGATCGCAAATGTTGAACTCGCCGATGTACGCCGGGGCAGGCCGGCCGACCCGCCCGTCATCACGAGCACGTCGCTCGAACCAGCATCGCCGCGCAAGCCGGGTGTCGGTCGACTTGACATGCACCGCGCACAGGAGAAGACGCGCACGCCGCCGGGCCAGCCCGGGCGCGTGGATCGATAGTGCGTAGGGCCTACCATTTCGTCACAAACGCACACCCAAAACGGAAACTGCATGCATGTCTGACTATCCCAAAGCCGTTATTGCCACGAATCATGGCGACATCACCGTCGAACTCTGGGACGATGTCGCGCCCAACCATGTCGCGAACTTCTTGAAGCTCGGCACGGAGGGCTTTTATGACGATCTGACGTTTCACCGGATCATCCCCAACTTCGTCATTCAGGGCGGTTGTCCGCGCGGTGACGGCACCGGCGGGCCCGGCTACAACGTCGATTCGGAGTTCAACGATCGCGAGCACGTCGAAGGCACACTGTCGATGGCGCGATCACAGGATCCAGATTCGGCCGGAAGCCAGTTCTTCATTTGCCTCGGCCGGGACCATTGCCAGCATCTGGATGGCCAGTACACGGCATTCGGGCAGGTTGTTGAAGGAATGGAAGCGGTTCGCGCAATCGCCGCAACGTCGTGCGACTCATCCGATCGCCCGCGCGAAACGCAGGAGTTGCGCAGCATCAAGCCCGTTGAGGCATAACCCGCCGCTGCATCGCAAGCGATGTGCATCTCACCGCGAGATTGGCGTTGCATTGTGAGGCATTCGGTACATCGACGGCAGCAGGTAGTTGCGGCCGTGGTACTTCGTCACGAGGCCCGTTATCAGCAATGGCTGTCGCGCGCCCGATGATCGTGCGGCGGCCTGCTGCTTCTCGACAAGGTCTTCCAGCATCAGACATGGCAACACTGTCATTGGTGGGTCGGCAAGGCCGCTGGCATCTGCTTCGAACACGAATATCCACGCGCTGCGCTCGTCCTTGCGCAATCGGCCGCGCCGGTTGATGATGCGTTCGCCGTCGCGCACGAGGTTCTCGAGTTCGTCGATGTCGCCTTCGCCGCCGGGTGCTGCCCGCGCAACATTGCCAACCGATTCCTCGAGATCGCGCATGATCTGCTTGACGTAGTCGTCGGCCATACCTGTCTGCAGTTCACCCGCCTCGTTGTCGGCGGCTGACTCATCATTCCCTTCCGACTCATCGTCTTGCTCAACCGTGCGCGTCTCCGAAGCAGAGATCAGCCGCGGCGCGAACAAAGGCAGCAGGAAGTTGCGACCTCGATAGACGAACACCTCGCCAGAGAGTTCGAAGATCGATCGCTCAATGACGCCCGCTTCGAGATCAGAGAGCCGCTCCATCTCTGCAAGCTGCCGCGATGGCAACAGGTGCAGGCGAATTGCAGGGCCCTCAGCGGCCTCACCGGCCAGTTCAAACAGCCACGTGCCGTGCTCACCGCGCGTGATCGCCCCGCGAGCGCGAAGCAGCGTACTTCCCTCGCGCAGAAGCGTCAGTCGGCCGGGCCGAAGATCTTCAAGAGCTTCGACCTCTGGCAGCGGCGGTGTTGCCTGCTCGGCCCGGGCTGATGCCTCGTCGGCCGACGTGTCCTGGGCTGTTGCCACGCTCGCCAGCCCGACCAATGCGACAAAACCCGCTGCGAACTGAAGAATACGGCTCGAAAAAGTCATCTTTGCGACCTCCGGCTGAGGGTGACTATACCCCGATCCTTCAAGAATCGGGCGATGTCGGGTCGATCCTGCATGAATGCCCCGAGAGCGATCCGTTGTCTGGAAGATGTCGCGGTGCGCGGCCGTCATGGCTGTCACAGCCACGGTGGCAGTGGCCGGCTGCCGGTCAAGCGAGCCGGTCGGCGGCCACCCACATGCCTATCGCGCATCGCAGCACGCGATTCAAGTTCGGCATGACAGTGTCGATGTCGCGACGATCGTCGTCGGCACGTTCGACAATCCAGCGACCGCCTCTGTGCGATGGCGGTCGATCGGGTCAGGCGTCGCGGCTGACCTCGCCCGGACGCTGCGCGTCAAGACCGGCATGCAGGTCTGGGCCGACACCGGTCTTGCCCGCAGCGCGATCACGCTCACCACTCGCGGTGTCTCAAATCGAACCCCCTGGCTTGAGACATTGCAACGCCGACACCCCGGCGTGGAGTTCGTCATCGTCGGCAAGGTCACCGACTTCGTGCATACCAGCGATGTGCCACAGGTTGCCAACCAGAAGCGCGGCCGCTATCAGGCACTGGTCGCGATCGACTTCACAGCAATCGAAGTCAGGACGGGGCGCATCCTCGCTCAGAATCAGGTTGTCGGGAAAGCGGGCGAGCGCGAGATGACATCTGCTGATCAGTACAAAGGGCTCGCGTTCGGCTCGTATCTGTTCTGGGAAACCCCGCTGGGTATTGCCACGCGTCAGGCAATCGACCGAACCGCTGCTGAAATCGCGCGGAGCATGCCGGCTGTCTTGGGCGAAGCCGTCGTCAGCACTGTCCGCGGCGATCGTGAAGTCGAAGTCTCCGGGGGGGAGCTGCTCGGCTTGCGCGTCGGACAGGTCATGTACCTCACCGTCGGATCGGACCCACCGATCGCCTTGCGTGATGTCGATACGCGAGCACCGTTGACCGTGCGCATCACGAGCGTTGACGGAGACGCTGCCGAAGGATGGGTGTCCGGGATTTGCGACGACCAGACTCGACTGCGGGGTGCGCGCCTGACCACAACGCTCCCAGTTGCCCCACCGACTGAGCGGGAGCCGGATGAACTCGAAGCCAACTCAGCAATCGCGACAGCAAGGGCTCGGGGCGAGATCGCTGACTGATCGCCACAAGCCGCTGAACCCTTGATCCTGTCATGCCGACATTGCTGAGACGCGCTCGCCGGGGTATTGTTCCCGGTCGCTGAACGCGGCGAGCGGCCACGTACCCAAGTGGACTAAGGGAACGGATTGCAAATCCGTGATTCGTGGGTTCGAATCCCACCGTGGCCTTTCCCATCTTCCGAAACGGACGGGAAACGCCCCAATCTCCCAGATCAAGCGCAGAATCGAGCGTCCCATCGTGTAGACTCCAGTCCGGCAGGGCTGGTGTCGTGTGTGACCCCGTCCGCTGGTCTCTGACGCGATTTCCCCGAAGGTGATGATCGCGTGGGGCTTGCTGCTGCAGAGCGCGGCTGCATTGGTGGTGTGGAACGGAAAGAATATTCGCAGTTTGAGAAGGATGACCATGTTCAAATCAGCATGTTCGCGATCCGGGTGGTTGTATGCGCTGTGTGCAGGTGCGCTCCTGACGGCTGTCGCTGGAAGCACCGCCCAGCAGGTGCCGACTGAACCCTGGCAGGCGCCGGATTTCAAGCCCGCGCGTGATGTTGCCGAACTTGCCCGGCTTGACTCCGTGCCGACCCGCGCGATGCCGCTGCTCGACTATGAAGCAATCGAAGATGAGGACTTCAAGCGCGAGATGGACGGCCTGCCGCCTCGATTTGCGATCCCGCATCCTGTGAAGATAGACGTCACTGAAGCTGGCACATGGGAACTGATCGACGGCGGCCTCGCAGTGCTGCGTTATCGCGTGACATGTACCAATGCAGAGTCGATCAACTTTGGCTTCTCCCGCTTCCTGATGCCGGAAGACGGTCGCATGTTCGTTTACGCAGCCGACAACTCGACGAAGATGCGCCCGTTCACCTGGCTCGATAATGAAGACCACGGCGAACTGTGGACACCGCCCGTCGAATCGCATGATGTCGTGATCGAAGTGACGGTGCCGACACGCCGCATCCGCCAGCTCGAACTTGAACTCGGCTCGATCAATCTCGGCTACCTGAAGTTCGGCGATATGGTGTCGCGTTCGGGATCATGCAATGTTGATGTCGTCTGCCCGGAAGGTGATCCGTGGCAGATGGAGATCAAGTCGGTTGCGGTGATCTCGACAGGCGGCTCGACCTTCTGCACGGGTGCGATGATTAACAACGTGGCCAACGACCGCACGCCGTTCTTCCTCACGGCGGACCATTGCGGCATCAACTCCACCAACGCACCTTCGCTTGTCACTTTCTGGAACTACGAGAACTCCACCTGCCGGGCACCGGGCAGCGGTGCAAGCGGCGGCTCCGGCGATGGAACGCTTGATGAGTTCAACACGGGGTCAACTTGGCTGGCATCACTGTCCGCATCGGACTTCACGCTCGTCGTGATGGATGACATGCCCGACCCGGACTTCGATGTGCATTATGCCGGTTGGGATGCACGGCCGCAGGACGCCAACTGGGCCGTCGCGATTCACCACCCAAGCACTGATGAAAAACGTATCAGCTTTGAAAATGACCCCGTCGAGTCCACCAATGGCTTCACAAGCGGCCCGCCGATCGATCCGACCAATCCTGACGCGAACCATGTGCTCGTCAATGACTGGGACCTCGGTACGACCGAGCCGGGCTCGTCTGGCTCACCGCTGTTCGATGGCGACACGCATCGCGTGATCGGCCAGTTGCATGGTGGTGGTGCCGCGTGCGGCAACGACTCCTTCGACTCCTACGGCAAGTTCGCCTATTCATTCGATCGACCGGGGGCGACCAGCACCAACTCGCTCAAGCCGCACCTCGATCCGGGTAACACCGGCACGCTGTTCGTCGACACGATCGGCAACGGCATTGCGGTGTCCCCAACATCGAATGTGACGCACCAGGGACCGACCGGCGGGCCGTTCACGAATAACCCAACACAGTACACGCTGACCAACAATGGTGGCGCATCAGCGGGTTATGAGATCTCGCTCGGTGCGGGCACCGCGCCAATCACGATTGATGGTGGCACGGGGCCGGTGTCCGGCACGCTTGCGGCATCCGGCGGCAGCGTCATGGTCGACGTGGCCGTGGGCGTCTCGGCTGCAGGTGTCTATACGCGCGACGTCCTGTTTACCGACACAACCGCGGGTGTGACGACCACCGTCAGCCATGTGCTGGAAATCGGGCAGGTTGGCTTCAGCACGACACCTGCCGAGGGCTTCGTTTCCGGCGGTCCGGTGGGCGGCCCCTTCACCGGCACGAAGATCTATACCGTCACCAACACGCAACCGAACCCGATCGATGTTGAAGTCTCAGCAGACGTAGCGTGGATCGAAGTTGGCTCACCGGCGCGCGGCGGTTCGCACATCGTCTCCCTCGGCGGGCTTGGCGACAGCGAAGACGTCATGATCTCCTTCAACAGCAACGCGAACCTGCTCAGCGAAGGCGAGAACAGCGGCACAGTGTCGTTCACCGGCCTGTCGGGCGATGGTTCGGATGATACAACGCGCCCGGTTGTGCTCGACGTGGGCCGCTTCACATATGCGGCATCCGGCTTGCCTGAACCGATTCCCGACTCAGGCAGCGGTTCACTCACGAACACGATCACCGTTCCGGACACATACTGTGTGGGCGACCTCATTGTCGAGATCGCCATTGATCACACTTACATCGGCGACCTGCGCGTTGAGCTGTCGCATGACGGGACAACTGTCGCGATGATTGATCGGCCCGGATACACAGGCAGCGGCTTTGGCTGCGAACAGGACAACTTCAACATCGTGCTCGATGACGAAGGACTGGGCGGCGCGATCGAGGATCAGTGCACTGCCAACCTCGCGTCTCCACCGTCCTACACGCCCAACGAATCGCTCGGCCTCTTTGACGGCCTGGACGTGAATGGAGACTGGACACTGACGGTAACGGACAATGCCGGGCAGGACACCGGATCATTGATCGCGTGGTCACTGAAGGTCCTGGCTGATCCCGAGTGCCTGCCGATTGCCGATCCGCTGGCGATTGAGGTTCCACTGAACACCGCAACGGAGATCCAGTTGTCCGGCACGTCTCCGGTCGGCAACCCTCTGGACTACATCATCACGTCGTTGCCGAGCCATGGCGTCCTGAGTGAGCCGACGCGTGGTGCCATCAACTCCGTGCCACACATGCTCGCTGGTGATTCTGTCATCTACACACCGGACACTGATTACAACGGAGCAGACAACTTCCAGTACGAAGTGAACGACGGCGCCCCGTCTGATCCGGCTGATGTCGACCTCGCTGTTGGCGGCGCGGAAGTCATCTACGAGTGGTTGCTTGATTCCGATCCAGGCTGGGACACCACCGGCGACTGGGAGTTCGGCGTGCCGCTGGGCAACTCCGATGACCCGTCGAGCGGCTTCACCGGCAGCAACGTGTACGGCTACAACCTTGCGGGTGAATATCCCAACAACCTGCCGGAGGAAACGCTGACAACCGGCGCGATCGACTGCTCAAACATCACAGGAACCACGCTGTCGTTCTACCGGCAACTCGGTGTGGAGAACAACGCGTGGGATCACGCATACGTGCGCATCAGCACCGATGGCACCACATGGGCCACCATTTGGGCGAACGGGCCCACGATACTTGAAGAATCTGTCTGGTCCGAGCACGAGTACGACATCTCACTGCTCGCTGACGGGCAGGAGACTGTGTACATCCGCTGGGTGATGGGCACAACCGATGGCTCAGTCACCTTTGCTGGCTGGAACATCGATGACATCCGGATCTCAGGGTTCGCGACACCCAGTCAGCCTGGCGATATCGATGGCGACGGCGATGTTGATCTGGCAGATCTTCTCGCCGTTCTGTCCGGGTGGGGTTCGCCCTATGATCTGAGCGATCTGCTCACCGTCCTCAGCAACTGGGGTGCTGGCGTCTGATCGCCTACTGTATGCAATGAATCAACGCCGCGAACTTGTGGGTTCGCGGCGTTTTTCTTTGCGCAATCGCGCGTTGTGCGTGTCTGCGGCAAGAATGCCCGAGAGCGATCGCCCGATAAGCACGTGAGACTCACCCGAATCGCCGAAACACCCTGCAACGCTTTCGTGGCAACAGCCACGCTCCGATACGGTAGAACAGTGGGCAGGTCTGGCAGGTGGGCCGGGGCTGCCGCAACTCAAGGTCCAACCTCACCCGAGGAGGAGAAAACGGTGAAGACCCGCGCTGTCGCATTGTTCACACTGCTGGCCATCGCATTGATTGCGATGCCGGTGCTCGCTCAGGATGATTCCTCGAACAACGAGGATGAAGTCAAGTCGCTTAAAGACGACCTTACCCTGAAGCGGCTTTTTGAAGATCGCGTGCCGTGGGGGCCGTCGGCATCGCAGACTGCGTTCTCGCAGGATGGACGATTCGGAGGGTATCTCTATCGGCCGTACGATGAGCGCCGGCACGGTTCTGACCTCTGGCTCTACGACACGGCAACCGGCGAATCAAAGCGCATCACCGGCGTGTCGGTCATGGCCGAGTTCACGCGCAACGCGCGCACCGTCAAGGAAGACAGGATCAAGAAGCACAAGCAATCGAAACGCGACCGCCAGTCTGCCAGCAAAGGTCAAGACGATGGTGTGTCCGGTGAATGGTCAGGGGCTTTCGAATCCGCAGATGAGGATGGCTTCGTGCTCGAAGATGATTCGATCACACTCAACATCTCTGTGGATGATGAAGGCAACGTGACCGGCAGTGTGACAGCAGGAAATGCCACGGCTGATGTCACCAAAGGATCGTTTGATGCTGAGACCGGCTCGCTGGAACTCACGTTGAAGCATGAAGACTCGGGCATTGAAGCAGAGCTTCATGCGACTATCAAAGACGGCGCGATGACTGGCGAGATGGAACTGGGCATCATGGGTATCGCGCTCGACTTCAGTGCGACTCGCTCTGACGCGTCCGGCGGCGACACTTCGCAACTGAGTGATGATGAACTCGCCGACATGGTCACCGAGAAGGACGCGGATGACCGCCGCGCACCTCGCTACTCCGGCATCAACTCGTTTGTCTGGGCACCCGAGGCCAACGAACTGATCTTTACCGCGTCTGGTGATCTCTACCTCTACGATGTGGAGGAGGAAGATGTTACCCGGCTGACGCGCACGCGCGATCGCGAATCGAACGTCCAGTTCCTGCCTGACGGTTCCGGGTATACCTACTTGCACAATGGCGCGCTGATGCACGTCAAGTATGACAGTGGCATCATTCAGCAACTCGACCCGCAGCTTGAGAACGGCGAGTCGATGTCCAGCTATGAAATCAGCCCGGATGGCACTCGCGTCGCATTCCTCGCACGGCGTGGGGGAAACATGTTCGGCGGCGGACGCACAGTCAACATCGTCAACTATCGCAACCGCTTCGCGCAGGTGCGTGAGGTCTCACGGCACATGCCGGATGATACATTCCCGGAAATCTACACAAGTGTGTACCTGTACGACATCAACGATCACCTGCTTGAGAATGGTACACTCAAGCGCGTGTTCACGCATAAGCACGCAGGCCCTCGCGATGCAATCTCAACGCCGCACTGGGCGCTCGATTCCAGCCGCGTTGCGTTTGCCGTTTACGACCAGGGCACCGGGCAGGCAACCATTTACGAATCGCGGATAACCGGCGACGAAGCCGAAGCTGCAGCGGCCGAAAATGACTCGAACGCAGATGATGACGACACCGAGGAACAGGACGAACAACAGCAAGGCGATTCTGATGCTGAACGCGATGAATCAGAGCCGGAGATTGTGATTGAACCTGCTCGCGCGGTGTACCGGTTCCTGCATTACGGCGGGCCGAATACTCCGGGCATGATCGAGCCGATGTACCTCGCGGATCATCGTCGCGTCGCGTTCATCGCCGAGATCAGCGGCTTCCGCCAGTTGCACACCCTCGACCCTGTCTATGAACAACTCGACCAAGTGACGCGGGGCCAGTACGAACTCTATCCGATTGCGATGTCCAAGGATCGCAAGCGGCTCTTCGCAACCGCGACCAAAGACGACCCGACTCAGGAACATGTGTTCGCAGTTGATCTTGAATCGGGCGAAATGACCAAACTGTCAACTGACGTTGGTGTCTACAGCAGCGTGGCAGTCAGCGATGATGGATCACATGTGCTTGCAACCTTCGTCGACTTCGGAGACCCGCGCGAACTCTACGCGATCGAAGTGACTGATGAACTCGATCGCAAAAAGCTCACTGATTCACATCCGAAGGAAGTGATGCCTTATGTCGAGCCCGAGCCGGAGTATTTCACGTACGAGAATCGGCACGGCCACACCATTCACGGGCATATGTTCAAACCCGATGACTGGTCGCCTGAAGATCAGCGTCCACTGCTGATCTACGTGTATGGCGGCCCGCTGGGTACACGCAAGATGGTGACGCGCGGGAGCTTCTCCAGCGACAGTTACTACTTCGCGTATTACATGGCCAAGAAGCATGGCTTCGTGACATGCACGATCGACCCGCGCGGTGTGTCGGGTTATGGCGGCCTGTTTGAGCGCTCGAACTTCGAGAAGGCTGGGCGCGCCCAGGTCGAAGACATCGTCGATGGCGTCGAATGGTTCATTGCCAACCACGGCGTTGATTCAAAGCGCGTGTCCATGCATGGCTGGAGCTTCGGCGGGTTTCAGACGCAAATGTGCCTCTACACCGAGCCGGACGTGTTCGCGTGCGGCATTGCCGGTGCCGGGCCGACCGAATGGCTCAACTACAACTCCTGGTACACTACCGGCACAATCGGCGAGAAGGAGAACCTCAGCGAAGGCCTGAGCGACCCGAAGTATTCGCTGCTGCCGCTCGCCAAGAACCTCAAAGCGAAGCTGCTGCTCGTGCACGGCATGGAGGACTCCAACGTGCTCTATCAGGATACGGTTCGTGTATATCGAGCCCTGCTGCAGGCCGGCAAGGAAACACTGGTTGAGTTGTTCCTCGATCCGACCGGCGGGCACGGGCTCGGCGGCGATGTTGACCGCATCAACCGCTACCGCAAGTACGAGGAATTCCTGCTGCGATGCCTCGGCACGGGCGAGCCGGCAACGCAGTCTGAGGATGCCGGCTGAGCGATCACGCTGCAACCCCCAAGACCCCCAGAACCCACGGTGTCGCGCCCTGGGTTTTTTCTGCATATCTCGATCGAGCAGCCGGCGGTGCAACTCGCTCTTACAATCGAATCATCCACGGGCCTGTGGCGGAATTGGCAGACGCAGCGGACTTAAAATCCGCGTTGCCGGAAGGCAAGTGTGAGTTCGAGTCTCACCGGGCCCATTGCTCTGCGCACGAACGTTGCTGTCACGGCTTGCGGAGAATGACGTCTGCCATCATCGGCGTGCAGACGAATGAGCGGCCGTCCTTCGTCCGTGATCTCCACTCCGCTTGAAATGCTTCGTGATCAACCGGATCAAACAGGCCGCGCTCGACCAGCCGTGGCAGGTAACTCGCATAGAAACCGTCCATCCATTGCCACTCCAGTGAGCCGATCCGGCCGAGCCTTTCCTGCGGCTGGAAGTGCTCGATCTTGAGTCCGGCCGCATTCGCCATCTCGGGCAAGTGTCGCGTGATGTTGATCGTCACACCGCCGACGCGCCACGCGTTCATGCATGCATCCACCATGCGGTTGAAGATGTCTGAGTCCGGAAGAATCGACATGGTTGCCCAGTCGAGATACTCCTGCATCAGAACAACTCCGCCCGGCTTGAGCGCATCAGCCACACGCTGCAACATCGCCTGTGCATCATCAAGCCAGCAGAACAGCCATCGCGCGTAGCATGCGTCGATCGATCCCGGCCCGAGCGCGATATCCTCGGCCGGGCCGTGACTGATTTCAATGTTATCCAAGCCGCGTCGCTTCGATTCTGCATTGAGAAACGCCAGGAACGGCCTGCTCTGGTCGCGCGCGATCACGCGACCCGTCTGGCCGACCACGCGGGCAAGATCCATGCTCGCATACCCCGGCCCGCAGCCGAGGTCGAGCACGACGTGTCCGGCGTGAATCTCGGCTCGTTCACAAAGCGAGAGCATCCTGCTGACCCACACCTGATGCTGGGTGCGAAGGCGATCGAGTTCCCGCTGATCGGTCCCGAGGATGTACGTGCGGTCGTCTTCGGATGTCGCTGCTTTTGATGGATTCTGAGTGGTCATCACCGATCCTCGCTCTGGCGTGGCGACTGTAGCCACCCGCCGCCGCGGTGGATGTCTAGGATTGGTCGTATGCCGCAACGTCAGACGCGCCAACGTGCCGCCATCCGGGAGGTATTGGAGCGATCCCGTCGCCCACTCAGCGTCGACGAGATTCTCGCTGGCGCTCGCAGCCGCGTCGCAAGTATCAATCTGGCAACGGTTTACCGCAATCTGAGGCGGCTGCTGGATGAGGAGACCGTGCGGCCGGTTGAGCTGGCTGGACAACCAGCACGATATGAGATAGCATTCTCAACAAAGAGCCATCATCATCATTTTCACTGCGAGCAGTGCGATCGAATGTTCGATGTAACCGGTTGCCCGCCGGGGCTGTCTGAACTGGTGCCGCCTGATTTCCAGATGACGGGGCACGACATTATTCTCTACGGAACCTGCAAAGACTGTGACGACCCGGATGAGGCGCGCAGCAAGAACGAACCCGGCCGATCATCGGCCTGAATCAAAGGAGTTTCACCCGTGCATACATGCCCGAACTGTGCCTCAGAAGCTGTTGGAAGTAGCCTCGTATCCGCGTGCGGATCGTGCGGCGAACTCGCCGTGGCTGGTGCCAGCATGCCGGTCGCCGCCATCGTGGCTGCTGCTGCGATGACCGCAGTCGGCTTCCTCGCAGCACGCCTGATCAAGTCGCTGCGTCGTCCGGCTCCGCGCCTCGCGTAACCGGCAGCGCACAAGAGATCGAGAAAGACCCCGATCGGTTCGCCGGTCGGGTTTTTCGTGCGCGTGTGATCAGAAACTCACCACACGATTACATACGCTGGTTGCATGACCACACCGATCTGGCAATGGACTGTGCTTCGCGCCGGGGCGTTTCGGCTGGATGGCGGATCGATGTTCGGCGTCGTGCCCAAGGCACTCTGGGCGCGCCTGGCTGAGCCCGATGACCGCAACCGAATCGCCCTGCAAACCAACTGCCTGCTGCTGCGTCGATTGGACACGACCACCAGCGATCTCGTCCTGATTGAGACCGGGTACGGCGACAAATGGGACGACAAGAACCGTTCGATCTTCGCATTGGAACAACGATCCATCTGTGATGCCCTCCGCGAACAGTCCGTTGCCCCGGCAGACATCACGCATGTCATCGTCAGCCATCTTCACTTCGATCATGCGGGGGGCTTGACGTATCTCGATGCCTCCGGCGAGCCAGCCAGCACCTTCCCCAACGCACGCATTATCACACAGCAGACTGAATGGAATGATGCACTCGCGAACAAATCCACGATGACAAAGACGTACCTGCGATCACATCTCGACCCAGTCGCGAGCCGGGTTGAGTGCATTGATGGCGAGCATGAAGTGCTTCCGGGTATCACATGTTGGCCAGTGCCGGGTCACACCTGGGGTCAGCAGGCGATACGATTTCGTGATGATCAGGGAACCGTCGCTTTCATCGGCGATGCCCTGCCGACGATCAACCATGCGGGGCCGGCGTTCTCCATGGCCTATGACATGCTGCCGTACCAATCCATGCTCACGAAGCGCACATTGCTTGAACAGGCAGCACGTGAGCGATGGCGAATCGTGCTCGACCATGAACCGGGCAACCCGGTGGTGCGCGTTGACGAAGACGACACGCAGCCGGGCGCGTGTGCGTTGCAGGTTGTGGAGTAGGGGGAGCGGTGCCGGCTGGTGTCTTACAGGATTGCGCGCACTGAACCGAGCATCGGCATCGGGTTCATTCCATTGGCGACCACGTGCACAGCTTCGCCCAGTGGCTGAACGCCGTTGCTGATCAGCCAGTATTCCAGCGGTTCGACAAACATGATCAGATGCGTGAACTCGCCGATATTACCGAGCGTTGGATTACCTGACTGGATGAACGTGCCAGCGACGAACGCCACGACAAGATAGAGAAACACAAAGCGGATCATGCCGCCGATCAGCCGGCCGATTGTGAAGCCGCGACCTGCCTGCTTGGCGCGGCGCCCGCGTGACTCGCAGCAAGCTGGGTTATGACGATCGTGGCAGCAACGTGACATCAGCGGCTCCTGTTCGAAGAGGCCATGCCGACCCCTGACAGGATCTTGTTCCGAGTTCCGGCCGGACGATTTCAGGCCGGGCCCAATCGTCCGGTCACCATCGCGGTAACGGGAAACGCGTCGTGGACCGCCCGGACGTCATCAAGTGTGACGGAATTGATCTTCGCCACCTCCTCATCCAGCGATCGATATTCGCCGTGGCATATCCATTGCTGACCCAGTCGCCGCATGCGACCCATGGGCAGTTCGCTTTGCAGCGTGGCAGCCGTTGCGACCTTGCTCCGAACGCGCGCGAGATCATCATCGCTGATGTCCTCGAGCACCTTTGCCATCGTTGCCCGGCACACATCCTCCACCTGCTGCGCATCATCGGGATTACACGAGCAGAACACAATGAACTCACCCGCATGATCGCGCGAATCACAGAATGCCTGCGCCTCTTCCGCCAGCCCCGGATCGACCAGAGCCCAGTAGAGTTGCGATCCATCAGCGTCGCCGAGCACCTGCGCGAGCATGCCCGCTGCGTAACGCCGATCATCCTGGATTGCCGGCGCTGGGCACATCATCATGATGTACTGCCGGTTCACACTCTCCGATGTCTCCGTGAACTCGTGTGGTTCATGCAGCAGTTGCTGATCGGCGCGAGCAGCATTGGTCGACTGCCACGCTCCGCATGAGCGATTCAGTCGCTCCACCATTGCGTCGAAGTCCACACAACCAGCGAGCGCGACGACTGTGTTGTCTGCTGAGTAGCGATCATGGAAATATGCCGCCATCGCATCGCGCTGCATTGCCGTGACGGACTCGTTTGTCCCGAGCACGCGATTGCGCAGCGGATGCCTGCCGTAGAACTCTTCCATCATCCTTTCGTAGAGCACGAAGAACGGCTGGTCGTCGTACATCGCGATCTCTTCTAGGATCACCTGCTTCTCACTATCAAAATCACCCGGTCGAATCGAAGGCCGCATGATGTCAGCGAGGATATCGTGCGCTTCGCCGAGGTGTTCCGGCAGGCAGTGCGCGTAGAACGCGGTCATCTCGGCAGTGGTGTAGGCGTTGTGATTCGCACCGAGATTGTCGAACTCGCGATCAACGTCTTCGGCTGTCCGCGTCTCAGTGCCCTTGAAAATCATGTGTTCGAGGAAATGGCTGACGCCCATCAGTTCAGCCGGTTCATCGCGCGCGCCAGTCTTCACGAAGAAGCCGATCGCTGATGTATGCGCTGCAGGATCAACTTCGGCGATCACGGTGAGACCGTTGTCGAGCGTTGCCTGCCTGAAATCGAGTGCTGGTGTGGTGGATGACATGGCCTGAGTGTAGTCGTGTTGCTGGTCCGGGAATCAGGAGGTTCGTTCACGCAGAAGCATCAGCGCGGCCGTATGGCCGTGAATGAACGATGGCCCGCCGATCGGTGCGATCTCGCCGCCTGCAAAGAACCCTGCAATCGGGAACTCTCCGAGCCGCTCGCGGATCAGGTTCAGATCGTGGTTGGGTTCCTCGAACAGCCGGGTCCCACGCCCGTTACATGTGAACAGAAGGCCAGCGAGTGGCTGGTCCTTCATCTCCTGCACATTGAGCAGCAGTTCCAGATCTTCTGTGGCGGTCTGCGAATCGCGCACGTGGAACTGCATCGTTCTGCCAAGTGGCGCGCCATCTGCGATCGCCACGCCACCGACGCGCTGATCGAATCCGAGCACGTTTCGAATGAGGAAGTCGCCCCGGCCGTGGTGTTGCTTCGTCTCATCAATCACCAGCCCGACGAGCAGCCCCGATGAAAGCAACTGTCGATCGTGTGGGTCGAGCCCCTTTGCTGTTTCCTGAACAATGTCGAAAGCTTTGTGGCCACCGAGTTCGAGTATGACATTGTCCTTTGATTTGGTGATAACCATCGGTTCGCCGATCGGCTTGCAACCCTGGCTCACTGTGAAGTCCACATCGATATCGCCGGACAGCGTGATGCCCACACCACCGCCGTTGAACTTGCGATCGTTGAGCATGATCACGTTGTGCCCGGGCTGGCCTGCCCCCGACGCAATCCCCCCAATGACCGGCACCGGCGCATCATGCCCCCTGCAGAATGTGATGCCATTGACAATGCGAGCCGTCGGCAACGAGAACGGGTCAAGCAGCAGCATGGTTGCGCGGTGATCATCAGTCATTCCCACGTGACGAGCAATGCTGACGTGATCGGTGATCGAGTTCAGATCCTCCGGCTGCAGTTGGAACTCGTGAATTTGAACATTCGCATCCTGTGGGAATCGCAGACCGATCGTCACAAGCCCGGCGAAACCCTCGAGTTCCACATCTGCCCCGAGGACGGATTCCGCTGAACACGCCAGCGACGTTCCCGGCCCGAGTGTCTGCCGCATCGTCTCGCACGCATGACTGAGCGCGGCAGTGTGGTGAAAACTCGCAAACGTGACGAGCAGATCGCATGTGCCACCAAGTGCATCGTGCAACTCATGCGCGACTTCCGTCCCCGCAGTTCGCGTGTCGAGATGCTCGCTCACGGCAACGGCGGCAGCGAAGCCGGATTTCGTGGTTGATACGATCGTATTCGATGTGCGGTCAGACATGCGTAATCGTAGCGCCGAACCAGCCAATGCTGCATATCCTCGCTCGGAGTTCCGTCGACGGAGAACCGCGCGCGTGACCATACTCGAAACGTCCACCATCCCAACATCTGGTCGGTACACGTCCGATTCACGGCACGCACAGATTGCAGCTTCGCTGGAGGTGGCCGTCGATGCGCTGCTCTCACTTCAACGAGACGATGGCCACTGGTGCGCGGAACTCGAAGGCGACTCCATCCTGCAGAGTGAATACCTGCTGATGAAGTTCATCCTCGGCCACGAACGACAACCGATGGCCGACGGTCGCGACGGCTGGCACACGCTCGAGATGATCGCGCGCTATCTCCGTCGCCAGCAGCGCGATGACGGTGGCTGGGGGCAGTACCCTGGTTCAGGCGTGGATATCAGCGCGACTGTCAAAGGGTACTTCGCGCTCAAGCTCATGGGGGATGACGTCAACGCACCGCATATGACGGCCGCCCGGCAGATGATTCTCAAGATGGGCGGGGCCGAGCGCGTCAACAGTTTCACCAACTTCTACCTCGCGTGCCTCGGGCAGGTATCGTGGAATGCGGTGCCGGCCATCCCGCCGGAGATTATCTTTCTGCCGCGATTCAGCTACTTTCATCTCACGAAGGTGAGCGCGTGGACGCGCACGATGATCATGCCGCTATCGCTGGTGGTGACGTTGCGCCCGACGCGCACACTGCCTGCCGGGCACTGCATTGATGAACTGTTCCTCAGCCAGCGGGACCGGCATTCACTCACCAGCACAATCGATGCGCCGCGCGGATGGAAGCTGTTCTTCAGCACCGCAGACCGCGCGCTCAAGTTGCTGCATCGCATTGGCGGCACGCCGTTCCGCGGCGCTGCGATTCAGCGGGCAACCAGATGGA
Source organism: uncultured Isosphaeraceae bacterium (assembly GCA_964631295.1). Classification (GTDB taxonomy): domain Bacteria; phylum Planctomycetota; class Phycisphaerae; order Phycisphaerales; family SM1A02; genus CAZVXI01. Next base: position 8,138 of record CAZVXI010000032.1, on the reverse strand, counting down.
TCCTTCACCGAGCCGGGCAGGATGCACCCGCACCAACCGATGGCTTGGGCGCAATCTTCCCGCCCATGGTCTATCTGCAGATCGCGTTGCAGTCGCTGGGCTACAGGCGTGATCATCCTGTGATTCAACGGGCCGAGCGCGAGTTGGACGAGTTCTTCATCGAGCAGGAACTCGACGGCGAACCGACAATCCGTATCCAGCCGTGCTTCAGCCCGGTGTGGGACACGGGCATCGCGTCATACGCGCTCACGGACTGCGGACTGGACGCATCTACGCCAGCACTTGATCGCGCCGCTGCCTGGCTGCGCAGGAAGGAAGTCAACTTCTCCGGCGACTGGCAGAGCAACCTGCCACAACCAATCAGGCCCGCCGGCTGGTACTTTGAGTATCACAACGCCTGGTACCCGGACAACGACGACACGGCAATGGTCGCCATGGCGCTGCATCGCATCGGCGGGCGAGAGAACAAGGCAGCAGCGAAGCGCGGCGTCGAATGGTTGCTGGCGATGCAGAACGATGACGGCGGATGGGCCGCGTTCGATAAGACCACCCATCGCCACATCCTCGAATACATTCCGTTTGCAGATCACAACGCCATGCAGGATCCATCCTGTCCGGACATCACCGGCCGCGTACTCGAGTGTCTGAGCCATCATGGCATGACGATTCACGATACCTCGGTGCGGCGCGCGGTCGAGTACATCAAGTCGCGGCAGGAGCCGGATGGATGCTTTTTCGGCCGGTGGGGCGTGAACTATATTTATGGAACATGGCAAAGCGTGATCGGACCGATCCGATGCGGCCTTTCGCCCGATGAGCCCTGGCTTGCCAAGGCCTGTGCGTGGATCAAGTCGATCCAGCAGCCCGATGGTTCGTTTGGTGAATCGGCGGACAGCTACGAAGATCCATCGCGCAAGGGGCAGGGGCCGAGTACCGCATCACAAACTGCATGGGCAGCGATGATCCTGCAGGAGATTTGTGGCCCAAATGACATCGATCTTTCGCGCGCGATCAACTGGCTCGTGGATACGCAGATGGACGATGACCAGGCGGCTGATCCGGATTACAACACTGATGGCGATCCGCCCGGCTCATGGCGGGAACCTGAGTTCACCGGCACCGGGTTCCCGCGCGTGTTCTATCTGCGCTATCACTTGTATCGATTGTACTTCCCGGTGATGGCGATCGGCCGCTACCTGCGCGCCCACGACATCACGATCGAGCCGCAGCATCCAAAGAAGATCATGCCAAAGGTGCGTTAGGCAACACGCAATGGTTGCCCGCATACCCACGCTGAAATGAAAAAGAAGTGGAGCCGGGGGGAATTGAACCCCCGTGTCAGAACAGTCAGCCAGCAGCCTCTACGCGTGTAGTCGCGGCTTTGTTTTCTCGCGCGATCCCGCCCGCGACGGCATGATCACGCGAACAGACAGACAAAAAGTCTCATTGCGCCGAGGCCTGTCAGCCCTTTGCAACCAGCCCGATGTTGTCAATGATCGCCTTATCGGGCGTCAAGCGATCATCGCACGACCTAATCAGGCCGCGAGAGCATACTGCGGGTTGGCAGTTATGAATGTGCATCCTTTTTACGTGGCCTGGATGCTCCACGACGCGCCACCATTGGCCTTCCCTGTCCGATCGAATCCATTCGGCCCCAACTTTTCAAAGAGCAATCACACTTGGCGACGCAGCCCTGTCGCAACTCGCTCGCCAATCCGAATCTTAGGATATCCAGCGTGTTGAGTCGAGCAGAAATCGCACGCCCCTGGTAAAGCTCAGGCCGATCACAGCGACCGGGCAACTCCTTACACAGACCCGCACGGGGCCAGTCGAAAGCCCGCGGCTCTGTTGAACCGCGGGCTCCCTCGCACACACGAGACAAGGAGCTCTGCCATGTCCGTCGTCATGATGCACGTGCGCGGCGGCGCAAATGCTCACGCTGCACAGCCATGCTGATTTGCTGAAGTGCTTCGGTCATCGCTCTGGACTCGTCTTCATTCATACAGTGCAGGCCGTAGCGGCAGGAGCCATCACGCATAGGCGTAGCGCTCTGCACGCAGGTCTTTCCACTGTATCGTCGACCTTCGTGCTCATGTACCGACACGACGTGATCGCCAACGTTGTGCCGGGTATTGGCCTTGACCGCAAACCCTGTGACACTGACATCGAGCAGATCGCAGTCACTCTCATCATCAAGCGCCGCCGTTCGACCAGACATTACGGTCGACACGCGGAAACACTGTCTGCTCTCTGCAGAAACGGGGTCGCCGATAAGTTGTATCGCGATCGTCTGTGGGAACGGATCATCGAATGCCTCCGAGTCGAGTTCCATCATGGCATCCAGTTGCTGCTGCGTTGCTGGATCAATGAACGTTGCATCGTCGTCTTCGGAGTCAAGGTAGTCGAACGATCGTTCGTCGAGCAGCGCATCAACGCGTGCTGCCTGCTGCATGAACTCACGTTGATGCTCGAAGAACAATAACATCTCGCTCCCGGCATCGATGTCGAGTTTCGGATCGACGCTGTGCACCATGCACGTACCATCGACTGAAATCACACAGGCAGGGTGCAGCCGCCGCTTGCCGTTCGTTGTGGATGCAAGAAACACACGCATGCCGTTTGAAAGCACGAGTTGACTCCATTTGATATTTGTTTTTATCGAGGTGTCATGGGCGGCAGCGTGCCGACTCGCTCACATCGGCCACATCCCGCGGACAGTTGAAGCCATCGCCACAGGAAATGACGACGACTACGCAGAACGACGCCCGAGGGGTCGCTCCGCTCGATTCGCCTGCCGAACGCGCGGGCTCAGAAGACCCTTGATGCGTTCGCGAGTCGAGCGAGGCAGTGCTGAGCCAAGTGTGCTGGCGCGCTTTGTCAGCGGGACCTCACAAACAGCCGGCCAGAGGCGGCGCATCAATCGCTCACGCAGGGTGTCGGACGCAACAACATCTGGTGGCAGCGTGCACAGCGCCTCAAAGAAGCCCCGGTGGCTGAATGGTGTAAAACTGTCGTAGAACAGGCGGCCTGCTGTTTCGACTGCGCTCCACCAGCGGCCACCAAGTTGCTCAAGATGCATGAGGTTGTAGATCGTCGTCGGGCGCAGATGTTCTGCAGAGGTCAGCCACTGCTGCACTGCGTCCATAATGATCGGCGGACGGCTGCCATGCTTGCGCGCGAGCGAGTCCAGCCGCACCTCTACTGGAGATTCATTGTGCCAGTAGTAAGGCATGCACAGCTCGCCAAGCGCTCCATTGACATGCACGGCTGAAGTGGTCGCCAGCCTTCTCGCTGCATCGCAGACAAGTCGTGCCCCACCGGTCACCATCCGACCTGTCATTTCATCGAACATCTCAACGAGCCAGTCGGCAGGTGGTGCGACAGGAACTGGCCGATGATCGAGATCGCATGTGCGGGCCAGCTCACTGGCAAGTTGCAGATCGTCTGTCTTCAGGCCTGGGCCGTGAAGTGTGAACCACTCGATCGCACGTGGATTCTCGCTGAGCATGTCGCGCGATGCGCTCAGGACCACACGACTGTCGCGACCGCCGGAAAGCCCGGCAATGACAGGTCCGCGGTGCACAATGCCGCGCATCATCCCGACGAGCGTGTCCCCAAGCATGCGGACAGTTTGACCTTCATCGAGTTCGCCGCGAATCGGTTCGATGGTGGGCCAGAATCGCTCCTTCGCGCCCGTCTGGACATCGAAGCTGTGATTGGCGGGGACCGCAATAACATTTCGAAATGGTGTGAGTGTGCCCGGATACCACTCATTCGCGCCCCCGAGCGGATACGCACGATCAACATCCGGATCACGTTTGACATCAGGGAGCAGCACAGGAGTCGAGGCGATAATGCCATTTTTCCAGTACATGCCGAGCATATTTCCCGGATCGCTGTACACACGAATGCGCCTGCTCGTGTATCGCAGCAGCGCATACACACCGCCGGTGCGCACGAGCCAGCGCGTGATGGCCGCATCGTCATGTTCAAGATCAATGCGCGCGAGGTACTCTGAAGGGTCTTCGGTCGGTCTGCCGGGATCAACGGCGATGCCGATGAGCACAAAGCCGCATGACTCGTCCGCGTGATGCACGATGCGCGTATCTGGATGATGGTCCAGCCGATAGCCACATGTGAGTTCGATGGATTGCCAACCGGGAGTTGTGGGCCGGGGCTGCGTTGATGGAACAACGCGCCACTGACGACGCAAACGCAGACGCTCGCGCTCACGCTCAGTGAACGGCTCTGCCGTGCTTGTCAGGAAATGCGGGTTCTGTTTGCGGGCAGCACGATCGCGACTCACAGCGGTCTCCATACGAGTGCGTCCGCCGAGCATGTCGACGAAACGCTGAGGCAATGGCTCTCCCGCTCCGCGAAAGTTATCGGCGGCCGCTGGATGCAAATGAAGCGGACCGCACGCGATTCTCGGAAATTTACCTCGGCAGGGATGGCGGGCATTCGCTCGGATGTGGTCGTACTGTCGATTGTGGGGCATGTCAGCAGTGCGAGCACCACGATTCAGGAACTTGCGAGGTGTTCCAGCCCGGCTGTGTGCAGAATGAGCCGGAAGTTATCAGAGAATACGAAGTTCTCCTCCAGGAAGACTGTGCCCGCAGCATTGCGGTCGATGTGGCTGAACATCAGTTCGACGCGGCCGATTGTCGTCCACGCGAACCCCTCGCGCGTGTGTCTGCCGCGCTCGATCGTGCCGCTGGTGGCAGCGCCGGCCGAATCAACTCGATCAATGGTCGCGTCGTAGCGAATCGCTTCACCCGGCGCGACGTCGGCGTCGACTTCCGCCCGCACGATCTTCGCAAGAATGACTTTCTCGCGGAACTGGTTCACGGACCCGACGAGCACGCCAGCCGTTTGCGCCATGCCTTCAATCATCAGGGACGCAGGCATGATCGGCATTGCTTTACCACCACACTCGGAAGCAGTGAAGTGATCGTGCAAATGATCTTCAGCAAGCGAGACGTTCTTCACCGCGACCATGCGCTGGTCGGGTTCGAAGTGCACGATGCTGTCAATCCACATCCAGCGCATGAGTGCGATGCGAGCAGTCGCGTCAGGACGCGTTGAGCTTGCGTTCCACGAAGTCCACGATCGACTTGACCGTGATGACTTCCGCGACCTTGTTTACGTCGCGGTCACCTTCGAAGCCGGCAAAATCGACGTGCGGCATGCGCTCGCGAAGCATGTCCATGCCTGCATCGGTGAGCTTGCCATCATTGACCCAGTCCGGATTCTCCATGAGGTTCTCGGGGAACAACTCGCCAGGTGGGATCTTGAACGGTTTGTCATCGGTGGAGAAGGATTTCTCCAGCCGGAAGACGATATCAAGAAAGTCGATCGACTCTGCTTCGAGGTCGCGCGTGAGACTCGCGTCCAGGATGATCTCGTCTTCATCAGCCCCGAGCGCTTCCTCAAGCACATCGCGAACCTTCTCGAAGATCTCGTCGCGCGTCATCGTCATCGTCTCCGGCATTGTCTCTGATCCTTCCGCTGATTCTCTTGCGGAGTGGGCCCGGTCAACTGAGGCGGGCAGGCCGCATGGTAAACCGTCCGCTGACGGCTGTCGCCCCGGACGGGTCTGAGTTGACATGATCCGACAGTTTCTCCGGGTCAAACGTCGATTTTGTGACGACACGGCCGGTTGCACGGCAGTCGAAAGAGCCATCCGCGTTAGCCTGTTTCAAATCGACTTCGACGATCAGCGATTCGCCGGGCTTGACCATAGCTCCATATTTCACCGCACGGGCAGTGCCCAGCACGAGCGGGTGAACTGCATCCGGGCAGGCCTCGCGGAGCAGCGCACGGGCTGCCTGCACGCACACCTCCAGCATAAACACGCCCGGCAGGATCGGAAACGTCGGGAAGTGATCCTGCAGGTACTCCTCCGCCAGTGAGACGCTCTTCACCGCGACGATGCGTTCGGGTGAGATCTCCAGAATGGCGTCAATCAACTGAAACTTCATAGGACATTCACATCGTGACGGCTATCGCGGGCAGCGAGCGTATAGCGAACACAGCAGGCCGGCAACTGAGTGGTTGCTCAGTCTACATGCTGGTCTCGTGCGAGGCGGCCGAGCGGATTGCTCGGGTCGCGCTGCATCGCCATGAGTCGATCAATCACGAGTCGCGGCACGATGGTGCTCAGCCGTTCCAGTGAACCTCCGAGCGCAGCCACCTGTCGAATCAGGCTTGAACTGGTGAAGGCGAACTGCTCGCCGGTGATCACGAAGACTGTCTCGATATCCGCCACCTGCCGATTGGTAATCGCCAGTTGTGTTTCCGCAGCGAGATCTGTGATGTTGCGTATCCCGCGGAGTATCGCCGCTGCGCGCTGGTCGCGCGCAAAGTCGACGGTCAGCCCGTCGTACCGCTGGACTGTGACAGGAGCACCGTCCGGCTCGTTTCGCAGCAGATCGTCGACGAGTGTCCTGCACAGCTCTACACGCTCGTCAGGCGAAAACATCGCTGTTTTATCGGGATTGTGGCCGATGCCCAGAACGATGCGATCGAACAGCCGACGTGCCCGCTGGAGCACATCCAGATGCCCCAGCGTGATTGGGTCGAACGACCCGGCGTAGACGGCGACGTGTTCGTGGACGGCGCGATGATGGTGATGGTCTGCCATGGTCGAGGGCGATTCTAACTGCGGTTGGTCGATGCGTCAGACACGCGCGGACTTCCTTCCCGAGTCTCTGGCCGTGGGATTGCCCACACAACCCGCAGAGTCTCGCTGGCTGACACAAGCGGCAGTTGATCACGCGGAGGGCGACACGCCGGCTTGCAGGCTGGCGGGGCGTATTCGACTGTCTCTCCAACGGGTGGGTTACGGAACCCCCTTGGATCGGCCCCGCGCTGGAACGCCTCCCCCGGTCGGGGCCATTGCATACGGTTCGACCTTGTCGGTGCGAACGAAGAGCGGCGGCCCGGTGAATGCCGGGCCGCCGCTGTGGTTTTGCGATGCATTTTCCCGCGGCCGCAGGGGGCGAATCAGACAGCCGCCGGCTCCGGGAAGTCCACCACGGTCTCGTTCACATGATTGAACAAGTTGGTGAATGTGTTCACCGTGATCGCAGCGATCACCTCGATGACCGCAGCATCATCGAACCCCGCGCCCTTGAACGCGCTGAGCTGCTCATCACTCACAAAGCCGTTCGTGTCGAGGATGGCCTCCGTGAAGTCGATGATGGCCTGCTGGCGATCATCGGCACCCTTGCCCCGTCGGATTGCCTCGCTCTGATCTTCTGAGATCCCGGCACCGATTGCAATCTGTGTGTGTGCTGCTGTGCAGTAGTCGCACTTACGGTTCCTCGCAGTCACAAGCGCGACGACTTCGTGGTCCGCATCAGTGAGTGCACCGGCCTTGGCCCCACCCATGAAGTTGAGAAACGCTTTGAGCACGCCGGGATTGTTGGCAATGCCCTTGAAGATGTTGATCTGCTTGTCCTTCAGCGGGCCGTTGAGAATATCTGCACCCGGGCCTGTATCGCTGTTCGGGTCGACAACAGTCAGTCGTGGCATGTCTTCATCCTTTCAGTATGGTTTTCTGTCTGAGACGCTTCGGTCATTTCTGCTGCATCCAACCGCTGTGCACAATCGAGTATTCCCCTTGGACAGAAACATGGCGAAACACACTGCGTGGCAGTGTCTACGCCAGTTCCGGGAAGGTCTCTGTCACAATCCTCACAAGATCCTTCACAGCATCGACGGAGTTATCCATGAGTTTCTGCTCATCAGCATTGAGGTCGACTTCGACGACTTTCTCCACGCCGCCCGCGCCGAGCACGCAGGGCACGCCCACGAAGTAGCCGTTGATGCCGAACTCGCCATCGCAGTACGCAGCGCAAGGGAGAATGCGCTTCTTGTCTTTGATGATCGTCTCAGCCATCTGCACACTGCCGCTGGCGGGCGCGTAGTAGGCGCTGGTACCCATGAGCTTGACGATCTCGCCGCCCCCGGCCTTGGCGCGCTCGACGCAGGCAGTGATCTTGTCTTCGGAAAGCAACATGCTCACGGGGATCCCGTGGACGGAGGTGAAGCGGGGCAGCGGCACCATGTCGTCGCCGTGGCCTCCCATGAGCAGGGCCGTGATGTACTCCACAGAGCAGCCGATTTCCATGGCC
>CAZVXI010000031.1:0-26529 GCA_964631295.1 uncultured Isosphaeraceae bacterium | reverse complement strand
AACGCTCGCGAGCGCTTCGGTGGCGGAACTGGCAGCACGCCTGCAGAATAATGAACTCGATCGCGGCTCCGTCGAAGCGCTTGCACGCAGCCTGCTGGTGGTTCAGAAAGATTGGGCGCGACAGTGGCTGCCCGCCTACGGCGACATGATCGAGGCAGCACGCGCGAACAATCAGTTGACGGATGACCTGTGGCAGCAATATGTCAAGCAGGGCGTGGCAGTGCCGATCACGATACGACAGGTGGTTCGCAAGGGGCATCGTGTGCCGATCCGCTTCGACCTCGCGCCCATCCGGTATGGGTCAGCCGGCGGGTATCCGCTCCGCATCTCTCAGCCACAGTTCGTTGCGCCAGGTGAGACCGGTGAGTTATCCGATCGCAGCTTCATGAGTACGACTGTGCGCACCAATAACAATCCCGGCTCCACGATGACGACTGGCTTTGCGCAGGACCTGCCGATTGGCGCGCACACGATCGATTTCGCGATGGAGGTCTCGGTCGACATCGGCGGCGCAACAACCAGCTTCGTTCAGCGTGAGCGAGTCGATATCGACATTCGTGCAGGCGACAATGCCATCGTGCACATGAATGACCTCGACTACTGGCGCGGGCAAGTCGCGAACGCGATTCAAATCGACAAGTTCTCTGTTACAGACCCGCAACGACCGAACATTCAGGGTTCGTTTGATTTTCGATCGCTGCCGATCGATGTCGCGTTTGAGGTTGTCCTGGTGGACGGCGACCGTGAGTGGCGCTTTCCGTTCGGTGTGACAGGTCGCGTCAACACGCCGGGCGGCTTTGCCGTGTACGCGACGCTTGAAGACCTCAAGGGTGACGGTACCTTCGACGCGACGGAAGTGGATGTTCGACTCGAACCAAGCGCTGAGATTGCTGAAGGCACGGTCGACATGTTGTCCATCTGGGGCAAGCCGGTGCTGATCGAGAACGTGCCGGTGTTCTGGCAGTTCGATCGTGATGCCACCGACGAGTTGGCCACGCCGAGTGCAGGAGCGGGCGGGTGATGCGCCGTCGTGCGTGCGTGATTGCGTGGTTCGTGGTACCCTCTGGCGATGCCTCAAGCGACTGAATCCATCCGAATTGGTCACGGCTACGATCTGCACCGGCTCGAACTGCTCCGCCCCGAGGGGCTGGGCAAACCGTTCGTGCTCGGCGGAGAGCGCATCGAACATCCGCTCGGCCCGGTGGGCCACTCTGATGGTGACACGCTTCTGCACGCGGTGACTGATGCGCTGCTCGGCGCAATCTGTGAGCCGGACATCGGCCAGTTGTTTCCTGATGATGATCCGCGGCATGCCGATGGGGATTCGTCGATCTTCGTTGCCGAGGCAGCGAAGCGTGTGCAGGATGCCGGCTATCGCATCGGCAATCTCGACATCACCATCGTGTGTGAGAAGCCGCGGATCGGTCCGCACAAGCAGTCGATGCGCGCTCGCGTGGCAAACCTGCTCGGCTGCGATCTCGCGCAGGTGAACGTGAAAGGCAAGACGCACGAAGGCGTCGACGCGATTGGTGAAGGCCGCGCGGTCGAGGTCCACTGCGTTGTCCTGCTGGTGCGATAAACACTGAGTCTGGTTCGACGCGATGGGGGCTCGCCCTGATTCCGCTCGATTTGATGAACCGCACAGCCCGGCCAGGCGACCTTGATATGCCATGACACGGCAGGTCGAACACATCCTGGATGAACTGCTCGTGCTGCGATGCCAGGATGGTGAATCCGCCGCAGCGGAGCAGTTGTTCAAGCGGTGGCATCCTCGGCTCAGGCGGCATGCGTGGCGGATGACAGGACAGCACGACCTCGCAGATGATGCCGTGCAGGACGCGTGGATGGCGATCATGCGAGGCATCCGTCGGCTCGGCGACCCGGCAACATTCCCGGCGTGGGCCTATCGCATTGTGACACGCAAGGTGGTGGATCTCATTCGCAAAAACCAGCGGCAGCGCCGCGCTCAGCAGACCGTCGCCGATCAAACGCCGCGCGAAACACGCAGCACGACAGGCAAGCACGAGACGGATGACACACTCGAACTCGTTCGCAGCGCGATGCGAACCCTGCCAGTGGAAACCCGCGCACTGCTGTCGCTCAAATACTCTGAAGACCTCTCGATCACCGCACTCGCACGCGTGTTCGAGATCAACCCCGGGACCGTCAAGTCGCGGTTGTTCCATGCGCGTGAGCAGTTGCGTGAGGCAATGCAACGACTGATGACAGATCACACAGACACTGAAAGTGAGGTATGCCATGACAAGCAAACTCGATAACCAGATTCGTGATGCACTTCGAGCTGAGGATGCAGAACTGTTCGACGAATACTCAGAGGAGCAGCCAATCCATGAGATGCTTATCGGCGTGTTCCGTGGAAGGAACCGGATGCTGGTGGTCGGCGTGTTCATCATGTCGATCGTGATGCTCGCCTTTTCGATCTTCTGTACTGTGCGGTTCTTCCAGGCCGCGGAGATCGAGCAGCAGTTTGGCTGGGCGATCGGCATCTTCTTCGGGCTTACGACTGTGATGGGTATGAAAGTCTGGGTCTGGCTCGAGATGAACAAGAACACGCTCACGCGCGAGGTGAAGCGTGTGGAGTTGCAAATCGCACGGCTGGCCCAACGGATCGAGGACCTCGCCGAGGATCGCAGCTCGCCGTGAGGTTGTTCATTCAGCCGGCGCCCATACCATGCTTCCATGGCTGATTTGCCGACATTCACGCATCTCTGGCAGCGGGCTGCATCAATGGCGGCCGGAGCGCACAGCACACAGGTCCGTCGTGACGGCGAAACGCCGTACTACGCGCACCCGGTGCGTGTCACCCTCACGCTGATGCATGTGTTCAAGTGCACTGACGAGCGCATCATCACTGCAGCCCTGCTGCACGATGTCATCGAAGATACCACCACCGATTATGACGACATCCTCGAAGCCTTCGGCACGGATGTGGCGGACATGGTCGCTGCCCTCAGCAAGGACAAGCGCATGGTCGAGCCCGAACGCGAGCGTGCCTACGACGAGCAGCTCGCCGCTGCTTCAACCGGAGCGAGGCTGATCAAGCTTGCCGATGTGTACGACAATCTGTGTGATGCAGAGACCCGCGAGCGTCTGCAGACGTACCTGCCGAAGGTGGACCGCGCGCTCGCACTCGCCACAGACGATGCGGACCTCATCGAGCCGGCGCGCATCGTGCGGGAACTCGCCGACCGACTCGTGGCCGGCCTTGATGCGGGGCAACTCGCATGACCATCAGTCTTGCGGACAAAGCAATCATCATCACGGGGGCAAGTTCCGGCATCGGGGCGGCGACCGCCTTCGAGTGCGCCCGACATGGCATGCCTGTGCTTCTGAACGCTCGGCGTGCAGAGAAGCTCGCCGATGTTGCCAGCCGCGTCCGCGCACTCGGCGTGAAGGCTGAGGTTGTGCCGGGCGATGTGACCGACCCGAACCTCACGAGCGCAATGCTGCACCGCGCACAGCAGGTGTTCGGCGGCTTCCACGCGGTCTTCGCCAATGCAGGGTATGGCTTCGAGAAATCTGTCGCCGACACCGGCATGCAGGAGTGGAAGCAGATATTCGATGTGAACTTCTTCGCGTCCGTGGAACTTATCAGCGAGGCGGCGCAGCATCTGATCGTGCGCGACAAGCCGGGCCACTTGTTGATGTGCTCCAGTTGCGTGGCGCGAATACCGCTTCCGTTTCATGCTGCCTACAGCGCGAGCAAAGCCGCCCAAGCGCAGGTATGCAGTTCGCTGCAATCCGAGTTGAAGCCGCATGGCATTCATGTGTCGTCCGTGCATCCGGTCTCGACACGCACGGAGTTCTTCGAAGTGTCGCATCGCCATAGCGGCAAACAGGGCGAGGCGAGTGACATTCCTGATCACACGCCTGAGATGTTCATCCAGCCGCCGGAGCAAGTCGCCCGCGCCATCGTCCGATGCCTGCAGAAGCCTCGCCCTGAAGTCTGGACGAGTTTCATCACCCGTGCGACGAGTGCTGCAATGGTCCTGATGCCACGCTTCGGCAAACTCGTCGCTGATCAACAAGTCCGGATTGTGCAAGCAGGCCGCGAGCGCGAGTCGTCACAACAGAGGACGCGGGTGTTCACTGATGGTTGATGCGGTCAAGCCGGAACGCAGGCGCACCATACTCCCGGGTCATCGCGGAAGTCCTGATGCGTGAAGCCCCGGACTCGCAACTGCCGTCCGCGTGTGACAGGCCTGGCAATCACATCGGATCTCCGCGGGCAGGATCGCGCCGATCGCCTGCTCTGCGAACTTTCTGCCGCCCAATCCGTACATGCGGATTAACCCGGCGTTGGCATCGGCCGACCTAACCGCTGATGGAACCCTTCGAGCATGATGTAGAAGTGTCAGCACCTGTCCAGCAGCCGGGGAAGCAGCCTCACAAGCAGCATCCGCCAGCCATGCCGGGCCGGGTGTTGATTGTCACCGCTGATACCCGCGCGCGGGACATCCTGCTGGCCGAACTCCAGCAGCGATGTCATCGTTCGATGGTTGTGACGGATGCCGCCGCCGCTGCGCGTGAGATTGCACGCAGCAGTGTCGATGTGATCATGATTGACGCAGAAATTGCGCAGCCGGACACGTTCACACTGCTCAGCGAGGTTGCCCGCACGCAGCCGGCGACCCGCGCGATCATGTTCTCGACGAGCACTGAAGCTGGCGCGATCATTGGCGCAGTCCGGGCTGGTGCGGTTGATTTCATCGACATCGCCCATGAGCAGCCCCACATCTGTGCGCGCGTGCAGCATGCAATCGAGATTGCTCGTCGGGAACGGCGTCGCGAGCAGCGATTCGAAAAACTGCAGCGGATCTGCAAGGAACTCAACGACGCTCGGCACGAAGTCTCAGGCCAGGTTGAATCACTCTGCGATGAGCTGGTCGTCGCTTACCAGGAAATGGCCGGACAGATTGATGATGTGACCGTTGCCACCGAGTTCCGTACGTTGCTGCAACAGGAACTCGATGCAGAAGATGTATTGCGTACTGCCCTCGAGTATCTGCTTACGAAGACAGGGCCAACCAATGCAGCCGTCTTCCTGCCGGACGAAGACGGTCAGTTCAATCTTGGCGCCTATGTGAACTACGACTGCCCGCGCGATTCCGTATCGCTGCTGCTTGATCACCTGTGTGCTGCCATCTGCCCGCAGATGGCCCGCGAACAGGATATTGTCGCATTCAATGATGCGCGCGAGTTTGGTGAGTGGATCGGATTTGAGTCCGACTTCATGGACGATTCACAAGTTGTCGCGTTCTCATGCCGCCATCATGGCGAATGCCTCGCCGTCGTGGTGCTGTTTCGGTCATCCAATCAGCCCTATGAAGATGAGCTTGCCGGGACGCTCGACTTGTTGCGCACCATATTCGCGCAGCAGTTGTCGAAGATCATCACGCTGCATCACCGCGCGGCGCCACAATGGCCCGGTGAAGGCAACGACGATGAAATCGACTTCGACGACTTCGACGACTTCGGCTTCAACTTCGGTGACGGTGGCGGCGGCGTGGCTGCCTGATTCATCCTGGTGTCGGCCACCATGGACATGCAGACGTACGACCCGCGGCGGTTTGTCAGCAGCCCTCCGCGGACCGAGGTATGCTGTGGCGCATGGCCGACCTGTCGCGATACCCCACTTTGAACGTGTTCGATCACCCGCTGATTCAGCAGAAGCTCACGCACATCCGCGAGCGTGAAACCAAGACACTCGACTTTCGCAGGACACTGAACCAGATTGCCGGGCTTATGTTGTTCGAGATCAGCGACGACCTGCCCACACGCGAGGTCGAGATCGACACGCCGCTGGAGCACACCACGGGCAGGGTGGTAAGCGTGCCGATGACGATCGTGCCGATCCTGCGCGCGGGCATCGGCATGACCGATGGGCTGCTGGCGCTTGTGCCCGAAGCGCGCGTCGGGCACATCGGGCTGTATCGCGATGAGCAGACGCTCAAGCCAGTGCCGTACTACGCCAAGTTCCCGAACGACATGGCCGACGGTCCTGTGCTGCTCGTGGACCCAATGCTCGCGACGGGTGGGTCGGCGGTGCACGCAGTGAATGAACTCAAGGCGCGCGGCTGCAGGGATATCAGGTTCATCTGCCTCGTGGCGGCTCCGGAAGGGGTTGCGCAGTTCGCGGAAGCTCATCCGGATGTGCCGATTCACACCGCCTCGCTCGATCGCCAACTCGACGAACGTGGCTACATCCGCCCCGGTCTCGGCGACGCCGGCGACCGCATTTTCGGGACACAGTAGGGGGCCGGCTTGCCTCTGGTGGTACTGAATGATACTTTTGTCTGTCAGAGTGGAATTAGAGTCACGGAATCCACAGTTTCTGGAATAGCGGATCCGGAGCGAGGCCCGTTGAACACAGCCGACTTCATCTCCTCTCATGGTCGGCTCGTTCGGGCTGGGGCGGGCTCGCCCGCCTGCCGTGCGTTCGTCCCGGCTCAGTTGCCTGCCCAACTCGACTGGGATAGTGAGTTGATCGGACTCGTTTCCGCGTCGGATCGAGCGCTGGGCCAACTAAGCAGCGTCGGCCAGATGGTGCCGAATCCACATCTGCTGATTCGACCGTTCGTGCGGCGCGAGGCCGTCCAATCGAGTCGGATCGAAGGCACCCGCGCAACAGTAGATGAACTGTACCTCTTCGAAGCATCGAGTGCTGCGACACCAGGTTCGGATGCCGACGAAGTGCATAACTATGTCGCGGCGTTCGAGCACGGTCTGCGGCGGAGCAAGGCGTTACCGCTGAGCCGCCGCCTGTTGTGTGAGATGCATGAGGTTCTCATGTCCGGTGTCCGGGGACAGGAATGTCGCATCGGTGAGTTTCGGCGTCAGCAGAACTGGATCGGCCCACCGGGATGCACAATTGAGCACGCGACGTACGTGCCACCTCCACCGCAGGAGTTGAACGAGTCATTCAGCCAACTCGAAGAGTACTTAAACACTCCCAGTGATCTGCCGCCACTCGTGAGACTGGCGATGGTGCACTACCAGTTCGAGGCGATCCATCCGTTCGAAGATGGCAACGGGCGGATTGGGCGCCTGCTGATTGTCCTGGCATTATGCATGGATGGAGTTCTCTCTGGCCCGTTGTTGTACATCAGTGACGCATTGGAGCGCCGTCGTGCCGAGTATTACGAGCATCTGTTGCGTGTCAGTACCGAGAGCAGTTGGTCCGACTGGATAAAGTTCTTCCTGCATTGCGCCATCGCAACGGCGCGCGACGGGACGTTGCGCGCACATCGACTCCTTGACTTGCAGACGCAATATCGGAAGCGCTTCGCCAAGTCCCGTGCTGCAACGACGATGCCATTGATCGATGAGTTGTTCATCACACCAGCGGTGACGATTCGGCAGGTTGCGGAGAAGCTGCAAGTGACGCCTACTTCCGCCTCGCGCGCCATCGACCGTCTCGTCGCCGCGGGGATATTGCGAGAAGTTACAGCAAAAGGCAGGAATCGCGTTTTTGTAGCTGGCGAGATCATCAGAGCGATTGCTGACCAGATGATCGGCTGATGGGAGCTTCCCTGATGGACCGACTCAGACTCACCAATGACCAGAAGCGCATCCTCGTCGAACTAAACAGTCGCATCGAACGAACAGTTGACGATCTTCCTTACACCGATGAGTTCGAGACCCTCTATACCGAGTTCGTCGCACGCACCGGCATCACGATGACACGCCATGACGTGTGGCGCGCCCTTTCAAGCAGCGTAAGGCCAGTCGACTGCCTCGTAAGGAACGTTGAATGTGCGCAACCTGTGCGCAACTGACGTGACCGTTCGCGCCTTGCTGAACCATGCCCTATGCTCTGCGGAACAAACGTTCCGATCGGAGCACTCATGGCTGAACACAAGAACACCGATTTCGACCGTCCCGGTGGGTACGCGATGCCCAGGGGTGCCACGCAGGTGCAGCGGCTTGCCGCGATGACGATCCATGACCACGAGATCAAACTCGTGGGCGATGCTGTCGAGCCGCACACACCCAAACCGCCGCGTTCGACGCCGATCAAGCCGAAGTACTCCGCCGAGAATCCCGACACGCGCGTCTATCTCGGCGACTGCCGTGATGTCCTCGCAAACCTCCCTGACAAGGGCGAGGTCGATCTCATCTTCGCCGATCCGCCGTTCAACTGGGATGTTCCGTACGACAAGTGGAATGATGGCATGCCGCGCGCTGAGTACGAACGCTTCACGTTCGACTGGCTTGATGGCTGCATCGAAGCGCTCGCGCCACACGGCTCGCTGTGGGTGAACATCCCCGACGACACCGCAGCGGAGATCGTCATGCATCTCAAACGGCGCGGGCTCACGATGATCAACTGGTGCGTCTGGCATTTCCGCTTCGGCCAGAACCGTGATTCATCATTCATCATGAGTAAAGTGCACGCGCTTTACTTCGCGAAGAACCCGCTCGAGCGCACATGGAATCCGGATGATGTGCTCGAGCAGTCCGACCGTGCCGCGATCTATGGCGACCCTCGCACGATGAACAAAGAATCCAACCAGGGCATGCGCGTGCCCATGGATGTGTGGTACGGCAAGTACTGGGGGCGCATCCAGGGCAACAACAAAGAGCGTCGCCACAAACATCACAACCAGATTCCAGAGGCGTATCTCAACCGCGTCATCCGTGCATGCTCGAACGAAGGCGACCTCGTGCTTGATCCGTTTCTCGGCAGCGGGACAACATGCACCGTCGCGCGGGCACTCAATCGACGAACGATCGGGATCGAGTACGGCACCGACAACGCCTCCAGCGCGTGGGAGCGGATCATCAACGTCGGCATGATCCGGAAAGATGATCTCGCGCCCGGCGGCAACAGTGCGATTTTCCCGAAACGCGGCAACGGCGGCAATGGCGTCCGGCGGCGATCGTCGCCGGATGATTCGCAAGCAGTTCTTATCGCAGAGGCAGCCGACGAACCAATTGCAACTTGATCACCGCTCGGATGATACGTTCCGGGCCAGTGTTCACCCTCGGCTGCGGATGATCTTCACCTTGTTGGGCGCGAAGCCGTGTTCGTCAAACAGCGTGATCGTGTTGTTGCCCTTCGTTTTGAGCCAGGGCTCGGGCAGGTACAACCGCGTCTGCGGCCCGACTGATTTGCCCGAACTCGTCGCCGTGAAATACCTGCCGATGTTGTGCCCGTTCACATACGCCTGCCCCTTGCTCAGCCCGCTCACATCGAGCCAGCATGGGATGTTCGTGTTCGGGACAGTGAACCTGCCAGTCCACCAGCAGGGGACGCCGCCGGTGACGGAGCGCACCCTTGCAGTCGACATATCGAAGGGATCAAAAAGGGAGTGGGGCGGCGCTTCCCACTTCGCAAACGACCATTTCGCTTTCTCCGAGACGATGTCAACCGTTTCATAGATCGTGACCGCCTCGGAGATCACCGTCTGCGGATCTTCGACATGCACATCCGGCGCGAAGCGCAACTCGTTCTTGCCACGTTTGAACTGCTCGGATGCAGGGTCGAGCACGAGGCACAGATGCCTGCCGCCCGTGTTGCCCGCGTAGTACTCGATTGGTTGATCGTTGAGCAGGAACACGCCTGACAAATCAGCGTTCATCACCTCGACGATCAGGGGAGCTTTCTTCAGGTGAGTAAACGACCACGACACGTGTCGCGTATCGCCCCGGATGCCCCGCGCTCGCTGCTCGATATAGCCGCGCAGTTCAAATGGATCGACAATGTCTGCTTCGATCTTCTTTGGTCGAATGCTCCTGAGCGCTTTGACTTCATACAGGTGCTCAGCAAAGCCCTTCACCTGACCCATGTCGTTGCCGCCTGCGAAACGGCCGAAGTTGTCAACCAGCGCGACCAGTGTGTGCTCGCCCTTGCCGAGTTTGAGCTCGAAAGGCATGGGGTCTGCTTCCGGCCCGATGCCGAGCATCGATATCGGCTCTCCATCCAGATAGAGATGCATCCGATCGCCCGCAGCAGGGATGTGGCACAAACGCTTGCGCGCCGTCTTGGATTCGATGGTCAGGCGGTACCAGCCGTACCCCTCCAGAGCGCCGCATGCTGCGAGTGTTTCCGGACCGGCCAGCGATGCAAAGCGCGGCGACTCACCCGAAGACTGCAACACGGCCGGCGCTGCTTCCCAGTCGTTGGGTTGAATCGCTCGCGCTTTGTCTTTCAGCACGATTTGTTCGGATGCCGGAAGCGTGGCGAGACTGCCCGAGCCATCCACCGGCATCACGTATGCCTTGCTCGAGTCGGCCGCAGCAATCGGCTTGCCATCGGTCGTCAGGCCAGCCACGCCGAAGTAGATGTTCTTCTCATCGAAGTAGCATTGGTCGATCTGTTCCTCGTTGCAAATGACGACTGTCAGGCTGCGCTGCTTGGTGATGATCGGCTTGCTGCCGCCTGGCACGGTGGTTTCGATCGGCGAACCGCTGATCGAGATCAGTGCAGGCGTTCGCGCAGGCCCCTGGAAGATGACGACGTTGCGACGAACGATCGCGAAAGGTCGGATGTTCGTGTAGTCGAGCCAGCCTGCGCCCGCAAGGTCTGCATCGAGCACGAACCATGTCACAGGCTGATCGCCGAAGAAGATCGGCATGCGCAGGCCGTTGTCGAGAACGACCGTGGTCGATTTCGTGACACCGTCGCCGAACGCGAAGATCACACGACCGTTGTCGCCACGTTGCGGCACAATCGACACGCCTCGCACATCACCGCGCCCTGCCGTGCCCCCGGTCGCCGGCGCGAGTGATGACACATCCATCGCGACGGGCTGATATCCGGACTCAAGATCAGCAAAGACATGCCTGTAGTGGTCGGCGAATGTGACGATCCGTCGGATGGCGTTGTACTTGTCTGTTCGCTCGCCGGCCTCGCCGAGCGGAGCATCGCTGGCAACACTCGGGGTGACGGTGCCGTGATCGCGCCCGGGCAGGCGACCGCCTGAGAATCCGAAGCATGTGCCGGCATGGAAGGGCGATACGACCATCTGCGCGCCCGACGCAAGCGATTCAGCAACGTGCCACATCGCCTCGCCAGACGACTTGTCCTCGCCGGCTTCATCGCCCCAGCAGTGAACTTCCGTCGGGTCGAGTTGGCTGACGATCTGCGGGGAGTTGGGCAGGACGGATCGCAACTGCCGCATATGCAGCATGAGGTCGGACCAGCCGCGCCACAGGTCTGTCGTGCCGGTGATACTCTGCCAGAGGTCGTTGGCGTTGGTCAGCGGGACCTTCACACCACTCTCGCGCAATGAGCGGACGACTTCCAGCAGATAGGTGTCGGCCTGCTCCTGATTCGCGCAGTTCCATGCGTGTTCAGCCTGTACAAGCAGGATCGGGCCATCGTCGGTCACCTGCAGGTCGGCCACCTGCCCGAGCAGTTTCCGCAGGTAGGAGACGACCGAGCCTCGATAAGTCGCTTCACTCTCGCGAAGACGAGCTTCCGGAATCTCCAGCAGCCATCCGGGCAATCCGCCACCATCGTAGCCGTCGCCGATGAACGGTCCCGGGCGAAGCAGTACGTAGAGGCCATTTTCAGCGCAGATCTCAACGAATCGACGCACATTCGCCTGATCTTCAAACGTGTACCGCCCCTGTTTCGGCTCGTGCAACGTCCACGCGCACGGTACATCGATCGCATTGAACCCGGCTTGCCTGACTGCCGCCACGCGGTCAGCCCACAGTTCATGCGGGATTCGAGCGTAGTGAAGCGTGGCACCGAGGATCCAGACTTTCTTGCCGTCAATCTGGAAACACTGGGAATTGTGGGTTACTGTCGCCATCGAGCTGGTCTCTCACCGAACGATCTTGGATTGAGCGGGTAGGGGACGATCCGCGTCGATTCCGCGTCTCGGGTTGGTCGCGGGCGAATCGCAAACTTCGATCATATGCAACCCAGGGGGATTTGTCCGGTGTCCGGACCGGTTTCTCGCTCGCAACGCGCGGTTCGAGCAACGGTATGACAGTCTCCGTCCGCCGATTTGGGGTGCACGGAGTCATGGGTGTGGGCTCAATCGCGGGATTCACTGGAGCAGGTTCGTTCATGCGGAGCAGATGCGCCGAAAGGGCTGTGGGGTACAGAGCAGAGGCAGCGCTGTCGATCGGCCAGCACATGCGGCTGGGCGGGATCGCGGTTGTGCTTGCGGCGGTGGGCGTTGGGGGCTGTACGTCCATGTCGCAGATCGACCGACGAGTTGAATGGCTGATGCAGGACGCCGCCCACCGGATCAACGCAGGCGATATAGCACCGTCGACGGCGGGCGTCGGGACGCAAGAGCCCAACCTGCTCGCGACTGATCCAAATCCCGATCCCAACGTTGAGAACCCCGAGACGGTCAACCCCACTGCCGAGTCGCTGACTTTCAAGCAACTCGACCGTGCAGACATTGAGCAGACCAGTGAGATCATCGAACGTCTCGAGCGGTATCAAAGGCAGTCCAGCGACGACGCACTCGAACTCGATCTCGAGGCAGCGCTCGCATATGCCCAGCAGCACAGCCGCGAGTATCGGTTTGCCGAGGAAGACTTCATCCTCCAGTCGTTGCGCACGCTGATCGAACGGCACCAGTGGGGGCCTCGATTCTTCAATGATGTCTCCGCGGATTTCAACGCGAACGGCGACAACGGTCTGTTCGACTCATCGGTCAGTCTCGTGAATGATCTGCGTGTCACACAGCGCCTGCCGTATGGAGGCGAAGTGTCTGCCCGCGCGCTCGCCAGGGCTACGGAAGATCTGCACCAGTTTGTGGCAGGCGAGCGCACCAACTCGATGGACATCATCCTCGATGCCGACCTGCCGCTGCTGCGCGGTGCCGGGCTCACCGCCCGCGAGTCGCTGATCCAGGCGAACCGCAATCTCGTGTATGCAGCTCGGGATTTTGAACGGTTTCGGCGTGAGTTTCTCGTCGACATCAGCCGCGATTTTCTTGGTCTCGTCGTGCAGCAACGCCAGATTGAGAATGCGGAGCGACAGGTCGAGACACTTCGGCTCGTGGCCGACGCAGAGGAAGCAAACTACCGAGCCGGCCGGCGCGCACCGTTCGAGGCTGCCGAAGCGCAGAACGCCCTTTTCGACGGACAGGATTCACTCAACGGCGCGCGTGAGTCGTACCGGTTATCTATCGATCGGTTCAAAGTGCGGCTGGGCATGGGCGTCGACGACAACATCATCATCAAGCCGAGCACGCTTCGGCTGCCGATCCCGGATGTGACCACGCAGGAAGCCGTGCAGCGGGCGCTGCAGTATCGGCTCGACCTGCAGACACAGCGCGATGGCATCGACGATGCCCGTCGCTCTGTCAACAACGCAAAGAACGACCTCCTGCCGGACCTTGACTTATCTGCGTCGGTCACGATGCCGACGAACAGCGATCGTGGCCGCGAGATCGCCGACTTCGAGCCCGATGACACGGACTTCAGCGTCGGGTTGAACTTCTCCGTTCCACTTGATCGCGACATCGAGAAGTACTCGCTCCGCGATGCGCAGATCGGCTACGAGCGGAGAGTTCGCGGCTTCGATGAGTTCCGCGACAACATCATCGTCAGTGTGCGCGCAGCCGTTCGTACGATCGACCGGACGCTGCTGAGCCTCGACATCCAGAAGCAGAACGTCACATTCGCAATGGTTCGGCAGCGCAGCATCGAGGCCGACCCGGACCGGGCGGACGTTCGGCAGAAGACCGAAGCAGCCAATCAGTTGCAGTCCAACCGTGATGCACTCAATAGTGCCGTGCGTGACCTCGAAATCGCCATCCTCGACTATCTGCTTGCAACCGGGCAACTGCGGGTCGATCAGGCAGGCAGGATTCGCCCGCTGGAGAACATGCAGTTCACCGACGAGTTGTCGGAGTACATTTCAGAGGTGATGCAGGATGCGGAGGTCGATCCTGCAGATATTGATAGCGTTGACCCGGCAGACCGCCCGACCCTCCCGGGTGTTGATCAGGGGCAGGGGGATGCCGCTGACGGAGATTCTGGAGATTCCGGGGATGATTCGAGCTCCGGAAACGGTTAACAAAGTGCTCAATCGAGGGGTTTTGGCCGCACTGGTCTCAACCACGGGCATGTGCCGAGGTATCACTGGGAAGGTGCCCGGGACACCCTCAGATTGCAAGAAACCGCCCTGCCTGAGCGTCGAACTACCGAAGACAGCGATCGGACGGGGCAGAAAGAAACAGATGCAGGTTCGATTGACGCACCAGACTGGTGCAGGATCTGAAATGCTCGCGAGCCAGCATTCGGCTCGCCTGACTGATTGGAGATCACAGAGATGAAGCCTCGACGGCATCGTGGGCTTGCCACCGGCATTATTGCCATCCTGATTCTCATTGCTGGCATCACTGGTGCGGTGCTGTTCATGAATCTTTCCGACTCTGCCAACGCGGACCGTGCGGACGCGGACATGTTCATCGTCACGCGCGGTGACTTTGACATCTCCATCCCCGCCAGCGGGGAACTCGCGGCAGCGAAGCAGACAGAAATCGAGAACCAACTCGAAACCAATGCCATCATCACAGAGATCGTGGAGGAAGGGACATTTGTCCGCAAGGGTGATGTCCTGTTCCGCCTCAACGACCAGGAGATCCGCGATCGCATTGTCGATGCGGCTGATGCGATTGACCAGGCGCAAAATGCTCTTGAAAACGCAGTTGCGAATCTGGAGATCGCCAAGAAATCGCGCGAGTCGCAGTTGTCTGAAGCGAATCTGCGCATTCGGCTTGCCGAGCGAGCCCTTGATGCGTGGATGAACGGTGATGATGTCTCGCGGAAGATGCAACTCGATCTGGCGATCGTCACCGCGGAAAAAAACTATAAACGGGCAAAGGAACGCTACGACTCATCAGTCGACCTGTTTGCAGACAAGTACATCAGCAAGGATGAACTCCAGGGGGACGAGATTTCGTTGCTCGAAGCGGACGCCCGGCTGCAGCAGGCGAAGCTCGATCAACAGGTGTACATGGAGTACAACCGGCTCCAAGAGAAGGAAAAACTCGAGTCTGAAGTCAACCAGGCCAACGATGAGAAGCTCCGTATTGATCAGCGGACGCGAGCGGAGGTGTCATCGACTGAGAGCGATGTTGAGAGCCGAGAGCGCCAACTCGAACGCGATAATGAACGATTGGCTCGACTCGAAGAACAACTGGAATACTGCGTGGTTCTCGCGCCGACCGATGGTCTGGTCGTGTATGACAGTTCACTCGCACGCGATCGTCGCCGCGACGAACAGCCGCCCGATGTTGGCACACAACTTTCCCGCAATGAAGACGTGATGGTGCTGCCCGACACGACGAATATGGTCGCTGAGGTCAAAGTCAATGAAGCATTGAGCGGCCAGATCGAAGCCGGCCAGTGGGCAACCATTGTCTCCGATGCGTTCCCCGGAAAAGTCTTCAACGGTCGGGTGCTGAGCGTAGGCGTGCTCGCTCAAGGCGGCGGCTGGCGCGACCCAAACCGCCGCGACTACACCGTACGCATTGATATTGACAACGAAACCGGTGCGGGCCTCAAGCCGTCGATGCGCTGCAAAGCAAACATCCTGATCGATCAGGTTGACGATGTCGTGTACGTTCCCGTGCCAGCAGTCTTCCGCAATGGCCCGGTCACCTTTGTCTACGTGCCCGACGGCAACGGCTTCGCCCAGCAGGAAGTTGAGATCGGCAGGTCGTCGGAACTGTACGTCGAAGTCACGAGTGGCCTGGAAGCTGGCGAGCGCGTACTTCTCCGCGAGCCGGGCCCGGATGAGATCAACAAGTCGATTCCAGTGCAGGAGACGCGCCCGATCGAACAGCTTGGTGATCGGCGTGGCCCGACATCGGCAAATGCAGAAGGTGGCAATGAATCCAGTGAATCGCAGTCAGCAAGCCGCGAACGTCGCACCGGCAGCCAGAGTCGCAGCCCGATGAGTGAAGCTGATCGCACCAAGATGCGGAAAGAAATGCTCAAGCGCTACGACACGGACGGCGATGGTAAACTCAGTGATACTGAACGTGCGGAGATGATGAAGCAGGTTCAAAATAGCAGCAGCGGCGCTCCCGGATAATCGACATTTCCAATCTTGACACACCTTCTGAAGCCCGGGCCCGCGTGTCCGGGTTTCGTTTTTCCCCTCACTCTGATTGTCCCCAGTTGGAGAGGACGAGTAAGAGGTCGGCCAAGTCGACGGCGCAGTCACGGTTCACGTCACCAACACAGGTTGGCGGGCAAGGCACCGCGCACCCGCCCCATGCGGATAAGACCGCAAGCAGGTCTGGAAGTCCCACGGTACCATCAAGGTTGGAGTCGCCTTCGAGACTTGGTGAAACGAGCACAAGGTGCCCCTCTCCAGTAAGAATATGCGGCAGACCCGAGGGGCTCATCGCGATCGCAAGAGTCCCTTTGAAGGTCGCACCGAAGTCACGCCCGAACAAAAGCTCTTCTGCCTCCGTTCCAACTGGATCGGCGAAGCCGGTGACGCGATCGTCAACTGCGTCCTGCAATCCTGCTGCTTGGAAAGTCATTCCATCCCGCGCTTCATTCAGCTGCAAGCCCCACAAGAAACCATTATTTATTCCCCCACAGACAAGCGTGTTCTCGTAGGCAGACCCCAATGCTGACCCGTGCAGGAAGCAGAGCCCGGTCACACCGATCGGGCGAAACCATGAGAATGTCGGATTGCGGTATGTGGAGCCGGGAAGTGAAACGAGATTGTCAAGTGTCCCGGTCTGTTCCGGATGATCCACGGGCCCCATAATCTGGCTCCAGCCGAGGTTGTCGCCAGGCAGCACGCGATTGATTTCGTCGTAAGCAGCTTCACCATTTTGAGTATCCCAAAGGCAGTCGGTTACTGGATCAATCGAGATACCGAAGCTGTTCCGCACACCGTATGCGAACCACTTGTCGAAGCTGCCGCTGCCACGCGAAGTTGAGACAAACGGATTGTCAGCCGGTACGGTCCCATCATCGTGCAACCGAAGAATGATACCGATGTCATCTATGACGCCACCAGCGATATTCGCCGACAGAACAGCGCCAGCAGTTTCGGAGAGCCATCCTCCATTGGAGAGTCTGCGGAGTTCGCCATAGGTGGCGTACAGGTATCTGTCTGAATCAAACGCGATCTGTCCACCATGGTGAAAGCGCGTATCAAATGTTACTTGATGAATCAGAGAATCAAAGTTCAGTGCGCCAGAGCCGTCGTTGCCTGCTTCATCCCAGGTGTATCTTTCAATCACGTTGAGCGTTGGCTCAGATGCGCTGAATGTTCCACCGAGCACGATATCCTCTTGTGGTGTATCCATACCTTCCGTGAGTGACGCATCATATTTTATGTACACATAGCCATTCGATGGAAAATCTGGGTGCAGCGTGACTGACTGCACGCCGTACTCACTCTGTGAGTCGGCTGGGTCCGGCGAGATGATGTCGAGATCGAGCACTGTCGCACCCGGCGCGACAGTTTCTCCGTCGATCAGATCAATTCGATACACCACGCCATCGCTTCGTCGTGCTGCGAGGAGAGTCGTTGCGTCGATGAACGTGAAAGAGGTTGTGTACTCGCCGAACTGTGACCCGAGACCAGTTGCGACAACCTCTGTACGCAGGTTTGGATCGATGACCTCTTGGC
The DNA here is from genome assembly GCA_964631295.1 of uncultured Isosphaeraceae bacterium. Lineage (GTDB taxonomy): Bacteria > Planctomycetota > Phycisphaerae > Phycisphaerales > SM1A02 > CAZVXI01. The sequence continues at coordinate 8,924 of CAZVXI010000031.1, read as the reverse complement.
TCAGGACAGATGCCGAAACAGTCATAGTGACAAGTGATGCGACTATTGCCTGTTGCATGGATACTCCTTTCCGGAACATACTTGAACAATTATGCAGAGCACCATGTTCACTGGCAATGACTACGTGGTCAATTTCCCGTGATTTCTTCATTACGACGCTCAGCCAGTGAGCGCGGCGTGACATCGAGGATGCGTGGCGGTTCGTGCTCATCGTCGTTTGTTGCACCAAGTTCGCGCAGTTTGCGGGTTGACGGTATCACTCGTGCCTCCAGTGAGCCCACTGCTGCGTTGTAGGCAGAGGTCGAACGCTGGAGCGAATCGCCCACTTTCCCGAGGTGATTGACGAACGTGCCGATGCGTTCGTGCAGTTCGCGCCCGGTCTGCGCGATCGCGCGTGCATTCTCCGCGACGCTCTCCTGCTGCCAGCCATATGCGACCGCGCGCAGCAGCGCAATCAGCAGCGTCGGCGTGGCGATCAGCACATTATTCGCCATCGCGTCTGAGTGCATTTCCGGTCGATGCTCAAGTGCTGCGACGAGTGCAGATTCCAGCGGCATGAACATCACCACCAGCTTGGGTGTGCGGTCAAACTGGTTCCAATACTGTTTTGTCGCAAGTCTCTGATAGTGGGATTTCACCTGATCCGTATGCCGCTTGAGCAGATCAATGCGCGGCGCATCGGGCTGCATCGCATCGAGGTAGGCATCGAGTGCGACCTTCGCATCAACGACAATCACGCCGCCACCGGGCATGTGCACGATCATGTCCGGGCGATCGCGCGTGTCAGGATCATCAGTCTGCGGCTGTTCATGGAAGTCGCAGTGTTTTGTCATGCCGGCAAGTTCGACGGCATTGCGCAACTGCATCTCGCCCCACTGGCCTCGTGCTTCCGGGCGGCGCAGGGCGGACACAAGTCGATTCGTCTGCGTGTTGAGTTTGTCGTGCGAATCAGCAATCTGCTTGATCTGAACTTCCAGTTGCTTGTATGCAGTTGCGCGGTTCTTCTCGATTTCGGTGATTGCATCGCCGTGTTTCTGGAGCAGTTCGCGTACCGGCTTGACGAGATTGTCAATTGCCTGGTGTCGCTGTTGCGCATCGCCCTTTGCCTGCTCCATCAGCTTGCCAAAGCGTTCCTGCGCGAGCGACAAAAACTGCTCATTCGATGCCTTGAGCGCCTCGGATGATGTGAGTGCAAACGTTTCTTTCAGGCGATGCTCAGCCTGCTCGAGCGCTGCGATTCGTTCCTGCTGCGAGGCGACAGACCGCTCAGCAACTTCGCGCCGGTTATTGACGTCCGCCAGCTCGCTTCGAAGGCTCGCCAGTTCATCGAGCACCTGCCGCGACTGATCTTCAAGCGACTCTGCTCGAGCGATGGCCATGTCGTGATCGCGGTGCAGTTGCCTGCGTGAACGCCCTGCGAAGATCGCCATGATCGCCGCGCCGAGCACGCCGCCACCTGCCAATCCGCCAAGAAGCGCCATCACTGTGTCCATGCTGGCATCATAGTGGGTGGCCGAGATGCCTGCAGCATCCGCCTCCTGTCCCGCCACCAGCCCGATGACCGCGAACTGCTCACAGCCATGGCGCGATCGCGGCAGATGCGTCGGAAGGTGGTCAGCATCAAACCTGGCGGAGGTGATGAGAAGCCGATGCAGAGACGATTCGACCTCGGCGGGGTCCCGCGTGATGGAACAATCAGTTGATTGATGCCTGCGCGGGCATTCGAGGGGATCCAGACCGACTCGCTGCGTGCGGTGCACCGACCGTCGGCGAAGTGATCACGTCACTCGAGGTACTCGTCGCCAAACTCTGCGGGGACACCGCTTGAATCGCTGGCATCGAGGTCATCTTCGAGTTCATCGCTCAGATCGGTCTCGAATGGCGGCTTGCTGGGGTTGGTGACAGCTTTGGGTTTCTTGCCGAGTGTGGTCTCAATCTCAGCCACATCACCGCTGTGGTCATCGTCGAAGTCGCCGCCTTCTTCAAGCGCCTTCATACGCAACCAGTCTTCCATGGTGATGATGACATCGCGCGCAACTGAGCCGCGGTGGTCGCCGAGGATGCCTGCCTGCCCCATCTGATCGACGAGGCGCGATGCGCGGCTGTAGCCGATTGAAAGGCGACGCTGCAACAGCGACACACTGCCCCGCCCGGTTTCGATCATGATTTCCACGGCCTGATCAAACAGCGGGTCGCGTTCGTCGATCTTGCCAAGCCCTGCATCGGTGTCTTCCGAGCCAGCCGGTCGTATCGCGATGAGCGATCGCTCGAACGTCGGGCCTGCGACATCCCTGAGGAACCTGGCGACCTTGCGAATCTCACCATCCGCGACCAGCGTCCCCTGCGAACGAATGATCTCGGGTGATGAAGGCGCGAGGAACATCATGTCGCCTTGCCCGAGCAACAGTTCCGCGCCTTTCTGGTCGAGCACGATGCGGCTGTCCATCCCGGACGCCACTTTGAACGATATGCGGCATGGCATGTTTGATTTGATCAGACCAGTCACCACGTTTGCCTGAGGCCTCTGCGTCGCGAGAATCAGGTGAATGCCAACCGCGCGGGCTTTCTGCGCGATGCGAACGATCGAATGCTCGACCTCTTTGTTTGTGAGAATGAGGTCCGCCAGTTCATCGATCACGAAAACCATGTACGGCAGCTTCTTGGGGATGCGTGCTTTCTCCTCTTCGCTTTCCGGCTCGAAGATGGAAACGAGGTCTTCCTCGCCAAGCTCGTTGTATGAGGCGATGTCGCGCACGCATGCTTCCTTGAGCAGTTCGTAACGCTCCTCCATTTTGTTGACAGCCCACTCGAGAATCGCCGCAGCACGGCCCATCTCTGTCACCACCGGGCACATCAGATGCGGGATGTCGCCGAACTGACTGAGTTCAACCATCTTCGGGTCAACGAGCACGAGTTTGAGTTCATCAGGCCGCTTGGTGTACAGCCAACTCATGATGATCGTGTTCATGCACACACTCTTGCCCGAGCCGGTCGTGCCGGCGATCAGCATATGCGGCATGCGTGTGAGGTCGGCGACGAGCGGTTCGCCCGAAGCATCCTTGCCGAGGAACATCGGCAATCGCATGTCCGCAGCGTGCCCGCCGGACATCAGTTCCTTGAGGCGGACCTTCTCCTTCTTGAGGTTCGGAACCTCAATGCCAATCGTGGTCTTGCCCTTCATGTTGGGCACGATGCGGATATTCTGAGCTTTGAGCGAGCGCGCTACGTCGCTGGCAATCGCGCTGACCTTGGCGACCTTCGTTCCAGGCGCGAGTTGCACGGAAAACAGCGTGACAGTCGGGCCTGATTCGATGCCGGCAACTTCGCCGTCAATCCCATAGGTTTGCAGCGATTCTTCGAGTTGCTGAGCCTGATCGCGCACGATCGCTTCCATCTTCTCTGAGAAGTTGGATTCAGGATCTTCGAGCAGTTCAAGCGTCGGAAACTGGTAGCCTTCGAAGTTTTCCTCACGCGGGATGTCCTCATCACGCGCGATCGCTGTCTCATGGCTGCCCATGCGCAACGGGAGTCTGGCGATCTTCTGACGCAGTTCCTCGGCGGTCAGGCGCGGCTTCGTTGTGACTGGAACTTCCTGTTCGTCCGTCTCGTCCTCTTCATCCTCGTACTCCCACTCGCCATCTTCTTCATCTTCGTATTCGTTCTCTTCGTCATCCTCGTACTCGCCTTCGGGGTCATCTTCATCGACGTATTCCCAGTCTTCATCCTCCTCATCTTCGTACTCCCACTCTTCATCGGGGTCGAACGCTTCTGTCCCGCCGAGCCCGCCGGCATCCGGGTCGATGGCATCGTTGAACAGGCCTTTGCCCTTGCGTGAGCCGTCGTTCTTGCCAGATCGCGCGACTTTCCTGCCAGCACCCGCGGCTGCGAGTTCCGGCCGACGAAGCAGCGCGCGAATGTCGATCAGCACGAGCGGATTGTGCTCGCGTGCGTACACGAGCGCAGCCAGCACTGCACGCGGCAATGCGAGAACCAGTCGATCCACCGCGACGATCGCGCCCACCGCCAGTGATGCAATCAGAATCATCAGCGTGCCGATCGTGCTGAAACGGCTTGCCAGTTCGAGATCGACGACAAACGCGATAAGCCCCGCCCGCGCACCCGGCAGCGGGCCAGCGTTCGGCAGGAGAAGTTGGTGCATCGCCGATATCGTCAATGCGATGAAAACCACACCCACCGTGCGCACCAGTGGATGTGTGATTGCCCGGCCAGTCACGGTGACGACGAGAGCGCCGGCGGCAAATGCGATGAGCACCCACATACCGATGCCGATCACGTGATACGCGTGGTAGGCAATGAATGCTCCGACCGCCCCACAGAGATTCGCAGCGGGCTGGTTGTGGACCGCCACGGCATGCGATGGCGCGTCCGCTGAATCAAAACTCGCCAGCGCGACGACCATGAAGCCCCAGAGCCCGAGGCACAGCACCCAGCCGATGCGTCTCGCGATTGACGCCGGGGGGAGCGTTTCCAGCTCGGCCTTCTTCTTGTTGCGCGCACGAACACCCTTGGTAGACATAGCGTCTGAGGTATCGGCCGAACCGTCCGTTGCCGGGTAAGTTTCGCGCCATCAACCACGTGCGAATCGTCGGCGTATTGCCCGGATTGCCCGCTCCGCCCATGCCTTCCGCCACGCGATCATGCCCAGAGCGAACAGCGCAGAGAATGCGCAGATTCCTGCCAGCACCCAACCATGGTTGCGATACAGCAGGATTGCCGTCACGAGTGACACCGGCGTGAGCAACAGAGCCCGCATGCGATAGTCCGGCCGATAACTCCCGAAACGGGGAATCGCAATGATCAGCAATGTCGCGATGCCCCCGCCTGCGAGCAGAGCCAGGGCTGGATGGGCCACTGCCAGCCACACTCGCTGCGGCGGACCGTTCAAAGCGATGAGCAGCCCGCCAAGAACAACGATGCTGCCGAAGACGATCACGGCCAGCCATCGCGCTCGGCGCTTGGCCGCGACCACTGGGCTGTGATGGCGGAGCACATCGAACGGCAGCCGGGCACCACACTCGGGGCAGCGGACACCGCTGAGCGTGATTGTCGCGCGGAGGTCGTAGCCGCACCGGGGGCAGTTCGCTTCGATCGCTGACGAGAGATCATGCACGGACCCAACCTGGTCTGGCTTCATCGCCATTTCACTCATTGAACGCGTCAACGCAGGCTGGCTTGCCACTCTGATGTGAGAATGGATGAACGGCGATATAGTGCCTGCATGCCGTGCCGAAAGCTAACATCGTTGTACGTTGCCATGATGTGTGTTGTCGTTGCCGGCTGCACAACGCGCGGCTCGATGATGGTAGAGGTGCGAGATCGGTTGACCGGCCAGCCTGTTGCCGATGCGCTCGTGCGGATCGATGGCCTGGGCTTCTTCCTGCCGATCTGGCCGCACTGGCAACTCTCACCGGGCGAGAATGTCCGCGGCGTGACGAGTGCAGAGGGTATCGCGTCGTTCAATCGCATGACCTTCCCCGCAGCCGTGTATGTCATCAGTGGGCGGCACCTGCCGCTGCGGCTGGAAGTCCGCGATCCGGTTCCTCCGGGATCATGGACGCAGTGGATGCACGATTCCGAGTTCCGCGAGATCGACGGCGCAACACTGGAAGCGCGCATCGGGCCGTGACGTGTCTCACTCATTTTCTGGCTGCGATTGCTCGGGTGATTCCTGAGCTGCGTTCGCTGGCTCGGTTTCATCACGCTTCTTCAGATAGCAGTGAAAGCCGACACACGGGACTTCTTCTTGTCGTTCTTTTTCTGCTTGCGCGAGGATGTGCTGAATCTGCGACATCATCTGCGGATCAAGACCTGCCGACACGATGCGTTGTTTCGCATCCTGGCCGATGACGACTGTCGTCACCACTGCGACCGTCTGCGGATCCTGCAGAGCAGCGACAATGTGTTCGCCGACCTGTTGCTCCGCGGATTTGATCTCCGAAACGAAATGCCGCACCTGTTGCGGGTCGACGTCGTTTGTGACCGCAGGGAGGTTCTCCGCCTCATCGCGTGCCTCGTCTTCGCCCTCCACCATGCGATCTTGTGGATCAGTCATCAAACCTCCAAACGCCGCGTGCGACGCAGCACCTTCATTGGCAAGTGAGTGTCGAAACTCACGAGAGCGCATTGCGCCCGAACGTGAGCGCGGCCGCGAGCGCTTCATCGACCTTGTGCGGCTCCTTCCCGCCAGCCTGCGCCGAGTCGGGCCGGCCGCCCCCATTTCCGCCGCACGCCTTGGCGGCCTCGCGCACCCAGTCGCCTGCTTTGAGTCCGCGCTCGATGAGCGGCTTTGGCACGGCTGACACGATGATCACCTTGCCTTCATCTTCGTTCGGCGTCAGCAGCAGCGCCGCTGCCTCGGGGCGCTTCGCCTTGATCGCATCGAGCGCCGCGAGCAGTGCATCCTTGTCTGCATTGAAAATGATATCGCAGAGCACCTCACCCTCGGCTTGTTCTGCAATACGCCGCGCCTGCTTTACTGCCTCATCGCGAGTCTCCGCCTGCTGGCTCTTGTGGTGCTTCTTCACGCGGTCGCGCAGTTCTTCCAGCCGGCGTTTGATGTCGTACTTCATCACGTACGGCACGGTGAGTTCGTCAACCCGGCGTGAGACTTCATCATGTGCGCCTGCAAGTGTTTCATCATCGCCTGCTGCCGCGTACTCGAGTTGATCAATCAGTTCTGTGCCGGCCTTTTCAGCCGCCATTGCCGCAACGCCCGTCAGCGCGATGATGCGCCGGACGCCTGCTGCGAGCGCCTGGTCGCTGACAATCACAAACCTGTTTGCCTGCTCGGTCGAATCAAGATGCGACCCGCCGCAGAACTCGATGGAGTAGTTGGCCCACTTTTCATCAGCCGGGTTCGCAAGCAGTTCATCAACGGTCGGGCCGATGCTGACAACGCGCACCGGGTCAGGATACTTCTCGCCGAAGACGGCACGCAGGCCTGTGATCGTCTTTGCTTTCTCCAGCGGCGCGTAGTCCGCATGCACGGTGAGGGCTTCACCAATCATATTGGTCACGATCTGTTGAATCTGCTGGATATGCACGCTGTTGAGCGCGAAGCCATGGCTGTAGTCAAATCGCAACCGATCCGGCGCGACGAGCGAGCCGCGCTGGTCGACATCCTCCCCGATCACCTTGCGCAGCGCAAAGTTCAGCGCATGCGTTGCCGTATGGTTGGCACGAATCGCCTGGCGTCGGTCGTGATCAACATTGCACCAGACCTGATTGCCGACCATCAGTGTGTCATCCGTCGCGATCCCGACATGCAGCACATAGCCGCCACTGACGACGGTGTCTTCAATCTGGAATGTGCATCCGCCGGTGCGGCCGGTATCGCTGAACCCGCGCGTGGCGAGCTGGCCCGGGTCCCACTCGGTGAGCAGTTCGCCCATATCGCCGACCTGCCCCCCCTGCTCCGCGTAGAAGTTGGTGCGATCAAGAATGATCGCAGTTCGTGCACCGAGCGCTGTGCGATTGTCGAAGTCGTGGCCGTTCCAGATGGCCTTGACATCTGCGCCGATCGGCCGGCCGTGATACTTGTCGCGATCATCGGTCGGCTTGATTTGCAGGTTCTTGAGCTTCGCGATGGCTTCCGGCGGCAGATCGAAGTTGAGTTCGCCCTCGGCATCGGTCCCGCCGCCCCCGCGCGAGCGTTCGCGAGCATCCTGCATGAGTTTCTCATACCCTGCTTCATCGACCGCCATCCCGCGTTCCTCCGCCATGATGCGCGTGAGGTCGATCGGGAACCCGTACGTGTCATGGAGTTTGAAGGCATCCTCAGCTCGGACCATTGGTGGAGTCTCGAAGTAGCGCAATATCCACTCTGCCGTGAGTTCGTTGAAATGTACCGTGGAATTGAGCTCCGGGTGCTTGGTTGACTCAGCACTAAACATTGGCCACAAGCCATCATCAAAGTGTTCCCAATAGAACCCAATGACCAAATCGGAGTCGGAATCCATCAGCGAAGATCTGACATATCCCTGTGAACACGCAAAACTAATCGCATGCGTGGTCGCCGTAGCGAAATGCCTCGTGCCACCGTCCAGCGTGCGCAGAAAGCTCTGCTCCTCCTCGCGGATGATCTCTGCGACATGCCCGGGGTTCTTGCGCAACTCCGGGAACGCATCGCCGAGCGATTCGACGACCGCGGGGACGATGTCGCTGAGGATCGTGCCGTCGATCTTCAATGTCTGGTGTGCAACGCGCACGGCCCTTCGCAGGATCCGCCGCAAGACGTAGCCGCGCCCTTCGTTGCTCGGGCGGGCACCATCGGTGATCGCCACCGTCAGGCATCGCGCGTGGTCTGCAATCACTCGGTAAGCCGTGTCGACCTGATCATCGAGCTTGCCCTGGTACGGATGCGCGCCCGTGTGATCTTTGATCGCCTTGAAGATCGGCTGCCAGATGTCGATGTCATAGTTACTCGTCTTGCCCTGCAGTACGCGCGCGATGCGCTCAAGGCCCATGCCCGTGTCTACATGCTTGCTGGGCAGCGCTGTGAGCTTTCCGCTCGCGCGATTGAACTCGATGAAGACAAGATTCCAGATCTCGATGACATCGGGATGGTCTTTGTTGACGAGCGTGGCACCATCGACTTTGCCGCGCTCAGCATCACTGCGGCCGTCGTAGTGGATCTCGCTGCACGGCCCGCACGGCCCGGTGTCGCCCATCTCCCAGAAGTTGTCTTTCTTGTCCCACCGGCTGATGCGATCCTCAGCAACGTGCTGCTTCCAGATGGTCTCCGCTTCGAGATCGGGCTGCGTGCCATCATCATCATCGCCTGCAAACACGGTTACGTAGAGTCGGTCCTTGTCGAGCCCCCAGATGTTCGTGAGCAGATCCCATGCCCATTCGATGGCTTCTGCTTTGAAATAGTCGCCGAACGACCAGTTGCCGAGCATCTC
>CAZVXI010000030.1:0-27186 GCA_964631295.1 uncultured Isosphaeraceae bacterium | reverse complement strand
ATCCCCGATTCGGGATCGCGTAGCTCAGTTGGTAGAGCAACCGCCTTTTAAGCGGTAGGTCCTGGGTTCGAGTCCCAGCGCGATCATTGGCCCTGCCGGGCGGGAAACCGGGGGGCGGGATTCGAATCTCCTCGATGGAATTTCATGCTCGTTCTGCACACGATCTGGTCGAACCGGGCGGTCCACCTCTGGGCTGAATCGGCTTCCTTGTTTCTCGATCGCACGCCCACGAAGGCTGCGCACGCGGCTGATGAAGGATCAGCGGGCACCGCGACACTCGTCCCGCCGCGCACCGTGGTTGACGGCGACACGCACACGCTTGCGATTCCGGCAGCCTCGCTGCGGGAAGCACTCGCGAAGCACGGCTGCCTGGACCCCGGCACGCTTGCACGTTGCGAGGCGTCATCAATCGCACTGCGTCTGCCGTGGGACGATGACGGCCCGCGTCCGAGTGACTGGCTCGCAGCAAGCATCGGTGATGTTGAGTTCTCGCGTGATGTCGAGTTGAAGCGCACAACGATCGACACGATTGAAGTACCCCCGGATGTCGCAGCCCGCGTGCTGCTGGAACTGGAAGATGCTGACCCGACCGACGGGCTGCACTTCGACCACGACACGCGCTACTGGATGTCGATCGCACGGTTCGCTCTCGAGTTGCTTGTTCAGCAGCGATTTGTTCCATCGCTGATCGTCGGTGCGGAGCGGACACGAGCAGTGTGGTATCCCTGGCTGGACGATCAGAAACTGCTGGAACAACTTGCGGTGATGCTTGCGGCCATGCCTCCGGTTGTTCGTTCGGTTCTGGACGATGCCAACACTGATGAGCGCGGCTGGACAATCCTGCACGACGCACTCACCTGCATCGTTGATGCAACCGCACGTGCGGCGCTGATAGATGATGACTTTGCAGCGGCAACTGCGGGGCGCGACGCATCAGAAGACCAGCATGTCGCCTGGCTTGCCGGGCTGCTGGACCAGTCAGATTCGGTTTCACTCGAACATGACAAGCGCATGGATTTGCGGCGGGGCGTTGGTTCCTGGATCGGCGCACTTTCAGAAGCAGCGACCGACCGAGCAATGCGGCTTGCACTTCGACTCGAGGAACCGCTGATCATCGACGAAACCAGCAGCATGGACAGCGAGCAGTGGACGCTTTCGCTTCACCTGCGGCCGGCTGATGCACCCGATGAACTCATCGATGTGCAACAACTTTGGAGCGGCGAGCCAACCCACCCGCTGCTTGCGGGCATGAAGACTGATGAGTTGCAGGAACTGGTCCTTGCAGAACTCGCCCGGGCAGCCCGTGTCTGGAACAGGCTCGAAGATGCCCTCAGCGAGACTGTCCCGCAATCGCTCGTGCTCAACACATCTGAGGCCTATCAGATGCTCAGCGAGGTTCGCCCCGTGCTCGCTGAGTCAGGCGTGGATGTGATCGTCCCAGGCTGGTGGGGTCGGCGCTCGAGCCGACTCGGCGCACGCCTGCACATTGCTCCAGCGCGCGACACAAACGACGGCGGGGCAACACTCGGCAGCACGACGAGAACAGCGCTCGGGCTTGAATCAATCGTCGAGTTCCAGTGGCAGATTGCCATCGGCGACGACACGCTCAGCCGCGACGACTTCGAACGACTCGCCAAGCATCGAGCTCCACTCGTGCGTATGCACGGCCAGTGGATTGAAGTCCGACGCGAAGATTACGAAGCGGCCGTCCGACTCATGCATGAAAATCCATCGGGCGAAGCAACACTTCGTGATGCATTCCGCCTCGCGCACGGCGGACGCGACGATGCACCAGATCTGCCAGTGTTCGGCATGGATGCAAGCGGCTGGGTACGCGATGTGCTTGATGCATCAGCCGACCTCGCAAAAATGCCTGCAATCACCGAGCCCGATGGCTTCCACGGTGAACTGAGGCCCTATCAAGTCAACGGCCTGCAGTGGCTTTCATTCCTCGACCAGTTCGGTTTCGGTGCGTGCCTTGCAGACGACATGGGTCTCGGCAAGACGATTCAACTCATCGCACTGCTGCTGCACGAGCGCGAGACTACCTCAGATGAAACGCTCATCGGCCCCACACTCATCGTCGTGCCAACCTCGCTGATCGTGAACTGGAGTCGTGAACTCGACCGCTTCGCGCCATCACTGAGCGTGCTCATTCATCACGGACCCGACCGCCCATCCGGCGATGACTTCGAGCCGCTCGCCCGCCAGCATGATGTGATCATCACAACCTACGGGCTGGTGAGCCGCGACCGCGAGACGCTTACCGACATGCCCTGGCACCGCGTCGTGCTGGATGAAGCCCAGTACATCAAGAACCCGCCAACCAAGCAGACCGCAGCCATTCGCGCCATGCAGACGTCGCGCAGGATCGCGCTCACTGGGACGCCTCTCGAAAACCGCCTCACAGAACTCTGGTCGATCATGGAGTTCGGCAATCCGGGGCACCTGGGCTCATCGGGCGATTTCCGCAGGCGATTTGCCGTTCCGATCGAGCGGCACCGTGATGATGTTCAGGCAGAACGCCTGCGCGAACTCGTGCAACCTTTCGTGCTCCGCAGACTCAAGACCGACCCGACTGTTATCCAGGACCTGCCCGACCTTGTCGAAACGCGCGAGTATGCAACGCTCACGCCGGAGCAGGCATCGCTCTACCAGCAGGTCGTCTCCGATATGATGCATCGCGTCGATCAGTCGGAAGGCATTCAGCGGCGCGGGCTTGTTCTTGCTTCGCTTGTCAAACTCAAGCAAATCTGCAATCACCCGGCACACTATCTCAAAGAACGCGATACCGGCGCAGCTTCCAGTGATGGCGTCGTCCGCCCGGAGCGATCCGGCAAAGCGTCACGCATCATGACGATGCTCGAAGAGATTGTCGCCACCGGAGACAAAGCACTCGTGTTCACGCAGTTCCGCGAGATGGGCCACTTGCTCGTCGCCATGGTTCAGCAACATCTCGATCGCGAAGCATTGTTCATGCATGGTGGCACACCTGTCAAGCGCCGGCATCAACTCGTCGAACGCTTCCAGACTGAAAGAGCAGGCGCACCGGTCTTCGTGCTCTCACTCAAGGCCGGCGGCATCGGCCTCAACCTCACCGCAGCAAACCATGTGTTCCACTTCGACCGCTGGTGGAACCCGGCAGTGGAGAAGCAGGCGACCGACCGCGCATTCCGCATCGGCCAGACACGCAACGTCCAGGTACACAAGTTTGTCTGCACGGGAACACTCGAAGAGCGGATCGACCAGATGCTCGAACAGAAATCCGAACTCGCGGAGAACATCATCGGCTCTGGCGAAAACTGGCTCACCGAACTGAGCACACAACAACTCAAGGAGATGCTCACATTGCGTGGCAGCGCACTGGAGAGTGATGGATGAACGCGAACGAGAACGAGAACCAAAGCGGCAACAGCAACAACCCGCAGCCAGAGCCATCAGCACCATCGTCGTCGACATCACCTCCCCCGTCATCGCAGGCGGCTGATCGGCTGGCGAGGCATCGCAAACGACAACCGTTCGCGCGCGACCAACGCAACGCCGACCAGCCAAGGCGCGTCCGTCGCGGCCTCGGCGTGGAAGCCAGCGACCCGACGACACTCGTCGCAGAATCGGGCGTGTGGACCGACCTGGTTCGATCATGGATTGATCTGATTGACCGCAGTTTCTCAAGCGAAGCGCGTATCGACGGCTGGCGATTCGCGCAACTCGGCCAAGTCGTCTCGCTTCATGTCCGGCCCGGAGCCGTGGACGCGCAGGTACAGGGGTTCGAGCCCCGGCCTCGACGAATCGTGCTCAGCCTGCCCGCCCTGCCAGACAAAATCTGGAACAAACTCGTCTCTGCGATGGCGGGCGAGGCAATCATCACTGCCACGCTGCTCGCGGGCGAACTGCCTGAAACACTCCCCGCCGTCGCCAACCGCGCGAATGTGCCGATCAACTTTGATGCGGTCGAAAAGATCGATGTCGCACAGCGCGTCCCTGAGGTTGTCGGCAGGTCAACGCGTTCCAATCGAATCGAGGATGCACCCGATGAACACGGCGCGTGCGCAGCATATGTCCTCGCAGAACGCCTGCGCAATGATCCCCTGCTGCTGATTCAACTGCGCGGCCTGACTGTCCAGCAACTGCTCGATCGGCTGCGGTCGCATCGCGAAGCCACTTCCGACCGCGCCGAGACACCCGTGCACGGCGAGCCGGTCATGCCGCAGGGCAGCGCGATTGAACTTCCGCTCGAAGAATGTGTTGATGCATTCTGGGGGCACGATGAGAACATCGCCGCCTTGCGCCATCGGCCGAAACTCGAATACGCCCCGCACGCGCTACTGCGTCGGCTCGGCCCATCGCCGCTGGAAGGCAAGTTCCCGCTCGTCGGCCTGCTCGCATCAATCTACGACTACGTCACCGAACAGGCCATCCATCTCCGCGACGGTGCAGAGCACATCGAAGAACCGGCCACAGACGACCCGGCCAACACCGATGCGCACTGAGGTGCCCTGCAGCAACGTCCGATCACATTTGCGCTCCGGGCAGATTTCCACCACATCCGCTCACGCAAGGTCCGCATTCAACCGATAACAGCCGGCCGGACGTTCACCCGGACCTCGCTGCGGTCAAGCAGCCGGTCGGATTCGTCCGATAAAGCCCTGTCGTTGCCGGCCCGAGGCGGGTTTTCCCGCGGGTTTGAACGGAGTCACTCCCGGCCGGTCAAACGGACGCTGCTCGGCGGAGCCCGACGGCGATCGGCAGTTCGATGTCTGATCGAGCCAGCTCGATGCATCGTGCCGCCGAACTCCATCAACCGCCCGCGCAAGGGACGCGCTCGCCATGAACCCTGTTTTCCCCTCCCGTGTCACGCTGCTCGCCGTTGCGATGACACCCGCCCTGCTGCTCAACGCCGGCTGCACGACCAACAACCGGTCCCACCCGGCCGGCCCGATGGTGTATCAGCAGCCCGTCGAAACCATGCCCGCCCGCATCGAACTCAATGACGCGATGACCGTGGATCCCACGCCCGGCACGCCCGAACCATCAGCGCGGGTTGATCTCAACGAGGCTCCATACAACAACCCGGATTCGATCCGTTTCACACGCGCCAGCGATGACACGCTCGATCGGCCCAATACATCGGTCATCAGCGCGTTCGGCGAACTGGTCAGCAACACCTCACACACGCTCGAACGGCCGTCCGACGGTGCGGACAACCTCTTCCGCATCACCAACGCGACCGAGGGCGCCATCTTCGACCCGCATGTGAACCGCGAGGGCACGCAGATCGTGTTCGCATCCACCATGCACAGCGAAGCGGCCGACCTCTACCGAAAAAGCACGACCGGCTCAACGATCACCAAACTCACCGATGACCCGGCACACGACCTGATGCCAAGCTTCAGCCCGGATGGCAGCCGCATCGCGTTCGCATCCGATCGTGCAGGCGACTGGAACATCTACTTCATGTCTGCCGATGGCGGCCGGCCAATCCAACTCACCAGTGATCGAGACCAGGAACTGCACCCGACATGGTCGCCCGACGGCCGCACCCTCGCGTACTGCAAGTTCAATGCGCAGTCCGCCCGCTGGGAGATCTGGACAGTCGACATCAACAACCCTGGCGTCCGAAACTTCCTGGTGTATGGCCTGTTCCCGGAATGGAACCCGGATCCGGCACGTCCCAAGCTGCTCTTCCAGCGAGCGAGGCAGCGTGGCAGCCGCTACCACAGCGTGTGGACGGTGGATGTCGTCGGAGGCGAAGCAAAGTACGAAACCGAGATCGTCTCCGCAGCCAACGCCGCCACGATCAACCCGAGTTGGTCGCCCGATGGCAGCCGCATCGTGTTCGTGACAGTCGTCGATCCGGAGCTCGAGATGGGCGATCGCCCGCACCAGTCGGATGTCTGGATCATCGACACCGAAGGCGGCAGCCGCATGAACCTCACCACCGGCGAGTTCAGCAACTTCCAGCCGGTCTGGGCACGCAACGGCAACGTGTACTTCATCTCGGACCGCTCGGGCGTGGACAACATCTGGGCCGTCTCGACGGGGATGACGATGCCCCTGCCCGACGATCGCCCGATGGACATCGTGCAGGTCAACCCCGACAACGACAGCTAAAGGGAAGCGAATCAGCAGACGGAGAGATGTGGAGAGACCCGGGAGAGAAGGAAGTACACGCATGATCCGCCCTGACAGGTGAATCATGCTTTCCGGTCGGCGGAGCCGATCGAACTGGCAGGACGCCATGACAAGTGCACAGACCATGTTGACAAGCCGGCTTGCCACACGCGTGATCGCGTTGGCGATGGCCGGGCTGCTGCTCCTGCCGCTGGGCGGGTGTTTCGGCCCGCGACTCACCGAGCCGAACACGCTTGCCTCCCCGCACCTGCGTGAGCAGTTGTGGGCCGTCATGCCACCCGCGAATGAATCAGGCGTGTCGATCGTCGAGACCGATCGCGTCGCAGACATGTTCGCCCGGGAGATGCAGCAGGTGATGGGCATCAATGTGATTCCCGTGAATCGCGTGCTGCGGACCATGCGGGAACTGAAAATGATGCGCGTCGAGACTGCGGGCGATGCTCGGACACTGCTCAATGCGCTCAATGCAGACGGGCTGATCATCGGTTCCGTCACCGCGTGGGACCCGTACCCGCCCATGACGCTGGGCCTTGCCGTCGAGTTTTATGCTGGCGATCGCATTGATCGCATGAGCGCGCTCGACACGATTGCACTCACCCGCTCGGCAACCGATCGCGCCGCACCCGGGATGTTCAGTTCAGACGAATCCATATCTCAGGTGGCAGGCGTGTTCGATGCATCGAACCACAACACGCTCGCCCGCCTTGAACGCTACGCAACCGGGCGCAATGTGCCCGACAGTGCCTACGGCTCGGACATCTATCTCGTCAGCATGGACCTGTACACACGGTTTGTCAGTTACTGCCTGCTGGAGGAACTGCTGCAACGCGAGCAGCAACGACTCGGGCTTGCCTCGGCTGACAAGACAGGATCTGACACTCGCTGACGACATGGTGGTCGTCAGCACAACGCTGAGGACCACGGATGGCCACGAGCAACGCAAACACCCCCTGCCCTTCCAATCGTGACGCAGATGATGCACCACTGCTGCGCACCCTGCTGCTTGAGCGTGGTGAACATCGCTGGATTCTTCGCTGGTCTCCCGGCGATGAGCGAACCGTGATGGAGTGGGCCATTGAACTGGCCGATCAGAACATGGTCGGGCTGTCGCCGAGCGATGCACGCACGGTTGCAGAAGCCGTCGCAGAAGCGATCCAGCGTTACGTCCAGCACGCACCGGCCACGCAGGCAAAGCCCGCTGGCGGATGACCGACTGCTTTGATCCGGCGAGAACCGGCTGAGCATTGACTGACTGACTGACTTGTTCACGCGGCCTGCAAGGTCGCACGAGGATGCCAAGACATGAGCGACGAAAAAAAACACCATCTGCCACTCGTGGAGGCGTTCATCTCATATCTGCTTGATGAACGTCACTTCAGCAAGTACACGGCGCGCTGCTACGCCGTCGACCTGCGCCAGTACACAGAAAGCGTTGCAGATGACCTCAACATCGAGCCATCTCGCGATCAGGAACATCAGACATACGAACGCCATGTGGCGGCAGCATCCAACGGAAACGCGACCGGCACGCCGAGCGGCAACCCGACCACCGTCACAGGTACCCTGCTCTCGGCAGATGTGGAGGTCATCCGCGGGTTCCTCGCCCGGCTCAGTGAGCAGAACTACTCCGCGGCAACGATGGCGCGCAAGATTGCGACACTTCGCTCATTCCACAAGTGGATGGAGAAGGTCGGCCTGATCAGCGCAAACCCCATGCTCATGATTCGCACCCCGCGACAGACCAAACGCCTGCCCAAGGCGATCGGCGTCGAGCAAGTCGAACAACTCCTCGCAGCACCGGACGACACAACGCTGCTCGGTTCACGCGACCGCGCCATTCTCGAAACGCTCTACTCAACAGGCATTCGCGTCAGCGAACTCGTCGGGCTCAATCTCGGCGACATCGATGAAGCAGGCCAGGCACTTGTCGTTCGAGGCAAGGGACGTCGCGAACGCATGGTTCCTCTCGGCACGCACGCACTGCACGCACTCGGCCGGTATATGAACATGCTCCAGTCAGAGCGCGATCGCTTGAGCATCCGCGTCGATTCAGACGCACCGATGTTCATCAACAAACATGGCACGCGGCTCTCAACGCGATCGGTCAGACGCAAGGTCAGCAAGTACCTTGCTGAAGCAGGCCTCGACTCGGACATCAGCCCGCACACATTGCGGCACAGCTTCGCAACACACCTGCTCGACAACGGCGCAGACCTCCGTTCCGTGCAGGAACTGCTCGGCCACCAGTCGCTCTCAACCACACAGGTCTACACGCACCTCAGCACACAGCGCCTCCGCGATGCATATAACGATGCTCACCCTCGGGCAGAAGCAGGCTGAACAAGACGGTTGGAGGATGGGATCCGCAAGAGGGATGCTCGGTGGGAGCGTCCCTCTTGTCAATTGATATGATGAACGCCAATCGCGAGGACCACTATGGCAGACAAGCAGACCGTCAGCATCGAACTTTACCCTTACCAGGTTGCATATCTCGAGGAGATGGCCAGCAAGCATGGCATCCCCGACCTCAACAAGGCAGTGCGCGTGCTCATCAACTTCGCGCGCGATGAACAGGATCATGAATCGATCATCTTCAGCGAGAAGCGATGCATCGATTGCGGTCGAGACTGATCGCCCGCAGCCGTGCTGATGTCAGTCGTTGATCTCGCCTCGCGGAAGCCAGCGGTCGCGGTCGAACGGCGGCTCTTCATGCTGAGGCATGTCCGCGTAGTCCGGCCCCCAGACAGCACGGTCATCTTCTTCCACGTAGTAGCGGAAGTACAGTTGCAGATCTTCTTCGCTGCATCCGCCGAGCAGGTCAATCTCAAACACCTCGCCCGGCGTCGGTTCCACATCCGGGCGCCCGTCGTGCAGAACATCCGTCATCAGCGCCGTGTAGAGTTCGCGATCACTGAGATGGTCCGTGCAACTCAGGTACACGCGCCTCGACGCCAGGTTCTCGATGACTTCCCACAGCTTCGCCGTGAGCGCATCATCATCCAACTCGTCTGGTTCGGGCAGTTCCACACCCGCTTCAAGCAGCAGCAGGAACTCAGTGGTGACGGGAGCCTGCTCAAACCGGTAGATGAGGTCCCATATCTCATCGGGGAAGAACTCACCGATGGCGGCCGCCTCCTCTTTCATCTGTGCGATCTTGATCTCGCGGTCAATTCGTTTCAGATTCAACGGATCGGGTTGCGACATAGATCCCCACTTTCGCAGAACCCCGGCTGATTGCACGATCGACAGATTGTACGGAAACCTCGCCGATGCGAAAGATCGTGTGCACAAAATCACTCGCGTTGCCAATGTGCCGGGTACCTGCCTATGCAAACACTGCGCAGTCAAATGCTTACACTCGCGCGACAATGGGCAACTCTTGTGGATGAGCGCCAACTACCCGGGCAGCGCATCGCCTACATGCCGCCCACGATGACGACGAGGATGAAAATCAGGAACACGATCGCGATCGCCACGCCGATGATGCTCGTGACGAGCCCGGCCACATTTATCCCCGAAGATGACGCTGCAACGATGCCTGCCTCGATATCCTTTTTGGCCAGCATGGAGTACACGATCCCGACCACACCGATCAGCCCGACCGGCAGCCCGCACGTGCAGTTGAGCACAATCGAACAGATACCCAGCACCATTGATGTGATGGCTTTGCCCGATGTCGGCAACGCTTCGGTGCCGAGCGAGCGCGTCACCGGTGCGCCGCATTCCGGGCAAAGAGCACCGACTGCCGTCCCGCTCAGATCGTGCCCGCAACAGATGCACCGAACGCCTGAATGAGTCGGGCCGGTCGCAATCGGCGGCGGCGCGGTCGCTGGCGGAGAAGCACCGGGCACTTCGCCATCGCCGGGACTGCCAGAGTCTTCTCCAGCCGCATCCGTGTCCGCCACGCGCCCATCATCAGGCGTCGGTTCAATCGGATAGGTATCGCGTTCATCCATGCAAGGACCACTCCCATCGGCTCGGCAGGATACCATCGCAGCGGATTTATGACGACATCGGCCAAAATCTCGCACGCTCCCGCAGCGACCACGCCACCCGAGCCGGGGCAGCCGGGCCTGTGCGTCATGCACCTCGGCCGCGACTACATCGTCGTCGACAAGCAGCCGCACACACTCTCTGTGCCCGGCCGAGGCGAGCACAAGCACGATTCCATCCAGAGCCGCATCGTCGATGCATTTCCTGAAGCGGACGGCCCGATCACCGTGCATCGTCTTGATTGGGAAACCAGCGGGCTGATTGTCGCCGCGCTCACGCGTGATACGCACCGGACACTTTCGCGCCAGTTCATGAATCGCAAGGTGGGCAAGAGCTACGTTGCCATCCTTGAAGGCATCGTGCAGCCGGACCGCGGCGCCGTCGACCTGCCGCTCATCGTCGACTGGCCCAACCGCCCGAAACAGAAGGTGGACGACGAGGAAGGCCGACCGGCACGCACGCTCTTTCGCGTCATCGAACGCGATGAAGCGTCGCAGACGACACGCGTCGAGTTTCGCCCGATCACCGGACGATCGCACCAGTTGCGCGTGCACGCTGCGACCCCGATTGACAGGGGCGGCATCGGCGCGCCGATCGTCGGGGACTCACTCTACGGCGATGCAACCCGGTCGCCTCGCCTGCTGCTGCACTCCAACATGCTCGCGTTCTGGGAGCCCGGCACCGGCGACTGGAAACGGTTCACCAGCGACCCGCCCTTTTGATGTCCCGCGCACGGCCGCTACCATCGCGGCCCATGCGTGTGCTTCATTTCCGCAGAATCTTCTCGCAGTTGTCCGAGTCGTTCATCTACAACCCGCTGATCGAGATGCAAAGTCGCGGCGTGGATGTACACATGCTCTGCGTGCTGCGCGTTGCAGCGCGCGACCGCCCGTTTCCATCCCGGCAGTTATTCGACAGCCCGCGCGCGATGCAATCACCAAAGCTCATGGGGCGGGCCGACGCATCCAACGCCGGGCAGGTGCAGATTGATCGTCTCATCTGGCCGCTGCTCCGCCGTTCGCTTGAGAAGCGCCTTGATGCGGTTGACCCTGATGTCGTTCTCGCGCACTTCGGGCCGGATGGCTGCCTGATCAGTCCGAGCGCGCGCAAGCGTGGCATCCCGGTCGCGGTCATGTTCTACGGCTACGAGGTTTCGCGCCTTATGCATGCTGCTGGCAGGTTCTGGGGGCCGCGCATGCAGCACTTGTTCAATGAAGCGCACTTGCTCATCGCGATCTCCAACCACATCGCAGAACGCCTGGTGCAACTCGGCGCAGATGAGAAGAAAATCCGGCTCGTGCATCTCGGCACGCCGCTCGACAGGTTTACCTATCGCGACCCTGCTGCCGACTACGACGGCGGTACCGTGCGATGCATCCATGTCGGGCGGTTGACGGCCAAGAAGTCGCCGGTACACCTGCTTCGCGCGTTTGCGAAGTCGCGCGAAATACTGCAAGGCAAGGCAGAACTCCAACTCGATATCGTCGGCGACGGGGAGTTGCGCGCAGACACACTCCAGCAGGTTGAACGGCTCGATCTGGGAGATCATGTGATATTGCACGGCGCGCAGCCGCACCAGCGTGTTGCAGAACTGCTCGGCCAGGGGCACATCTATACGCAGCACTGCATGACCGCTCCCAACGGCGACATGGAAGGGCTCGGCGTCACGTTCGTCGAAGCATCCGCACGAGGCCTGCCTGTCATCACCACACGGCACAACGGCATTCCCGATGTCGTCCTGCACGAACAGACCGGGCTGCTGTCACCCGAAGGTGATGTCGACGCGATGGCAGGAAACATCATCGACCTTGCCACCGACCCGCAGCGATGGACCACACTCGGACGCGCAGGACGTGCGCACGTGGAACAGGGCTTCTCGCTTGATCACTCTGTGGATCGCATGCTGGAACTGCTCGAATCGATCGCTCGCAAGAGATAACACAGAATATCGGCAACTCGCTGAAACGAGGTCCGGAAACCGCCGATGCTGCGCTGCAGTGTCCATGCGCCGACACACAGCGATCCATACCAAAGCGAGGTTCACACGATGGAAGAGATCAGCCACATCGACGAGCAGCCCATGCGTCTCACGCCACAGCCCGGCGGCGACGGCGCTGCGTACGACTACGACCTCGTGTGTATTGGTTCAGGCCCTGCCGGCCAGCGCGCTGCCGTCCAGGCTGCCAAACTGCACAAACGCGTCGCAGTGATCGAGAAGCGACGCTGCATTGGCGGCGTGTGCATCGAAACCGGCACAATCCCGTCCAAGACCTTTCGCGAGGCCGTCCGCCGCTTCTATTCCCGGCCCGGCTTCGAGCAGGGCGACTTCTACCGTCCGCCGGCTCGCCCCACGATGGATCAACTGCTTGGCCATGTTGGCCGTGTCGTGCAACGCGAGACTGAAGTCGTCCAGGATGCACTGGCGCGCAACGATGTTGATGTCATTCGCGGCACGGCGCAGTTCGTCGATTCGCACACTATTCGTATCGATACGGAAACCGGCGATCGTGTTGTCACTGCTGCCAACGTGCTCGTCGCAACTGGCACACAACCATCCAAGCCACGCGACGTTGAGCCGGATGGCGAGACCGTCATCCTTTCCGACGATCTGCTCGACCTCAGAAATCTCCCGCGCACGCTCGCGGTTGTCGGCGCGGGTGTCATCGGCATCGAGTATGCATCCATGTTTGCATCGCTCGGCGTGCAGGTCACTGTCATTGACAAGCGCCCGCGTCCGCTCGAGTTCCTCGACAATGAAATCACCGATGAACTCATCCACCAGATGCGCCGGCTTGATGTCACCTTCCGCGGCGGTGAAGCCGTCTCGAAGATCGACATTGTTGATGGTCAGCCGCGTCGCGGACTGATCGAACTTGAATCCGGCAAGCACATCGTTGCTGACCTGATTCTCTTTTCCGTCGGCCGCACCGGCGCGACAGGCAAGCTCAACCTCAACGCTGCGGGGCTCGAAGCTGATGATCGTGGACGGCTGGAAGTGAACGAACACTATCAGACTGCCGTGCCGCACATTTACGCAGCCGGCGATGTCATCGGTTACCCGGCACTTGCTTCAACATCAAGCGAGCAGGGCCGCCTGTGCGCGTGCTCCATGTTCGGCGCAACCGCAGAACCCATGGGCGACCACTTCCCGATCGGCATCTATGCGATTCCGGAAATCTCCATGGTTGGCAGTACGGAAGAAGACCTTACCGAACAGAAGGTGCCCTACGAAACCGGCATCGCGCGCTACAAGGAAATTGCGCGCGGTCAGATCTGCGGCGACGACTCAGGCCTCTTCAAGATGATCTTCCATCGCGATACCGGCAAACTGCTCGGCGTGCACTGCATCGGCTCAGGTGCGACGGAACTCGTCCACGTGGGCCAGGCGGTCCTCGGGCTTGGCGGCGGCCTCGATTACTTCATCAACACCGTCTTCAACTACCCAACGCTCGCAGAATGCTACAAGGTGGCCGCATTCAACGCGGCAAACAAGCTGCAGTATGTGCGAACGATCCAGCAGCGCCAGCAGGCGGCATAGCCAACTGCCGGCCGCGGGCTCGCGCCATCGCACGAGCGAATCACCAGAAGTGTCGGCATATCTCGCGCGATCTGATACACTCTCGCGCATGAGTAAGACACCAGATCGATCGAGCGAATCCGTCTCCCGCCGCGCCTTCATCGCAGCCTCCGCTGCTGCGGGTGCCGGCGCCGTGTCCGTCGGTGCCTGTGCCGGCCCAACGACCGCGAAACACCAACCGTCGCGCACATGGGCTGCACCTGCAGGGCCGATCGTTGTTGCATCCGGCAACGGCTTGAGCGCCGTCAACGAGGCGATGCGTCAGATTCGCGCGGGTGCTTCCCCCACCGATGCAGTCGTGGCCGGCGTTTCACTCGTTGAAGCCGATCCAAGTGACATGTCCGTGGGTCTTGGAGGCCTGCCCAATGAAGAAGGCGTCGTCACGCTTGACGCCTCGGTCATGGACGGCCCGATGCACAAAGCTGGCGCCGTTGCTGCAATCGAGAACATCCTGCATCCCTCGCAGGTTGCGCTGAAAGTGTTGCGCGAGACAGACCATGTCCTCATCGTCGGCGAGGGCGCGTATCGCTTCGCCCGCGCGCAGGGGTTCGAGCACGTGAACCTGCTGACCAGAGAAGCACGCGAAGCATGGCTCCGCTGGAAGCGCAATCTGAATCCAAACGACGACTGGCTCGATGATGATCAGCGCCTCGATGCCCCGTCTGGCAGGCAGGCGAATGCTGATGAACCCATCCCGTTCACATACGGCACGATCAACTGCTGCGGGCTCAACGCCAACGGCGACCTCGGCGCAGTCACCACGACGAGCGGGTTGAGTTACAAGATTCCCGGCCGGGTCGGCGATTCACCGATCGTCGGCGCGGGCATGTATGTCGACAACGAAGTCGGCGCTGCCGGCGCAACCGGGCGCGGCGAATCGCTGATCCAATCCTGCGGCGCATTTCAGATCGTGAACCACATGGCCCGCGGCGATGAACCAACCGACGCATGCCTGAAGGTGCTGCAGTGGATCGCAGATCACACCAAGCGGCGCGACCTGCTCAATGATCGCGGCGAACCGAACTTCAACGCAGTTGTGTACGCGGTCCGAAAAGACGGCATCTTCGGCAGCGCGTGCATGCGCGGCCAGCGCACCTTCGCTGTCCACGACGGCGCGGAAGGACGCATCGAACGCTGCACGCCGCTGTTTGATTGAAAGTCCGTTCGCAAACCCAACAATGGGAGTCGCCCGCGACCCGCTGCGCGCTGCTCAGCGCGAGATCGCGCCGATTCCGAACTTCTTGCGAAGCTTCTTCGCGGATACGGTGATCTGCGTGCGTTCCTGTTTGTCCAGGCGATCGACATTCTTGAGAATCATTGCCATGCGGTTGTTGCTGCGCAGCCGTTCGCGATGGCGAATCAGGAAGTCCCAGTAGAACGTGTTGAACGGGCATGCATCATCGCCGGTACGTTTGTTGACGTCGTAGCTGCATGAGTTGCAGTAGTTACTCATGCGCTTCACATACTTACCACTTGCCGAGTACGGCTTTGTGCCGACGACGCCGCCGTCTGCGTGCATCGCCATCCCGAGCGTGTTGGGCAGCGTCACCCAGTCAATCGCATCCACGTACATACCGAGATACCAGTCGCTGATCGTCTTGGGATGAATACCCGCGATGAGCGCAAAGTTGCCCGTGATCATCAGCCGCTGAATGTGATGACCATACGCGCCATCGAGCACCTGCCCAATGGACTGGCGCATGCAGTGCATGTCCGTCTCACCGGACCAGTAGAAGTCCGGCAGGTCGCCATGCTGATCAAGACCGTTGCGCTGCTCGTATTTCGGACCTTCATACCAGTAGACGCCTCGAATGAACTCGCGCCAGCCGATGATCTGCCGGACAAACCCCTCGACGGAGTTGAGCGGCGCCTTCCCTTTCTTGTATGCGTCAATCGCTGCATCAACGCATTCCATCGGCCGAAGAAGTTTGAGGTTCAAAGCTGCGCCCAGCCGGCTGTGATACAAAGCCGGCTCATCAGTCCACATGGCATCCTGATACGTGCCGAAGTTCGCAAGGCGATGCTCGATGAAGTCGCGAAGCGCGCGTTTCGCCGCGTCGCGCGTGACCGGCCAATGGAACAGCTCCGTACTGCCGGGCAGATTCGGCAGGCGATTTTCCACAAGGGAAATTACCTCTTGCGTTATCGCATCCGGCCGGGCGCGATACGGCGTGCGCGCATTCGGTGGTGCCTTGAAGACCTCGCGATTCTCACTGTCGTAGTTCCACTCGCCGCCCTCGGGCTTGCCATCGCTGGTCATGAGCACATCAAGCCGCTTGCGCTGCTCGCGATAGAAGTACTCCATGATTCGTGACTTGCGGCCGTCCGCCCAGTCGGCAAACGCTTCAGGCTGCACGAGGAAGTGCTCATCCGGCCGAATCTCGACTTCTGTATCGAGTTCATCCGACCACTGCTGCATCATCTTCATGATGCGCCACTCGCCGGGATGCACGCAGATCACGCGTTCAGGCGCGACGCGCTTCACCTGTCGACGAACCTCATCATTGAAGTTGTGCGTGTTGTGCGGATCATCAAGCCGGGTGTACTGCATGCGCCGACCGCGGCTGCGCAGTTCGACTGCAAAGTGCCGCATCGCCGAGAGGAACAGCACGGTCCGCTGCCGATGGCTCGGGACGTGTGTCGATTCCTGCTGTACTTCCATCATGAGAACAGCGTCGCGTTCGTTATCGAAGTCGTCGAACGCGACGCTGTCATGATCGAGTTGATCACCGAGCACGATGACGAGATGCCGCACCTTCCCGGTTATGCGCATCGATGGAAACGTGCTCGCCATGGTTCTCCACTCAGCCGTTGAGCGCGAGGCCGAGCGAGTCCTCTCCAAGGTAATGATCGAGATGGTGCGCACGCTCTTCCACAGCCATCAGCACCTGTTTGAGCAGTGTCTCAGTGCCGTAATCGCCGAGCTTGGTGCACAGTTCGATCGTGCTGCGCAGCTTCTGGGCGATCATGCCTTCGGCTTCCCGGTCGCGCGTCAGCATCTCGTGCACACGGAACGCGCCTTCGGGTTCATGCTCGATATACGACAGTTCCACCTGCTGGGACGGTCCGCATGTGGGGATCGCGCCGATCGCCGTCATGCGCTCCGCGATCTGGTCAACCTCCTGATGTACCGCGTTGTAGGACTCTTCCAGGTACAGGTGAATATCGCGGAACTGCGGCCCCTCTACCAGCCAGTGATGCTTCTGATACTGGTGGAACAATGTGAACAGTGATGCAACGTGTTCGTCGAGCTTGGGTGCGATGCTTTTGACCACATCATCCGCGATCCCGATCGGGTTGCCTTCCAGTTCAGTTCGTTTCTTCCAGACAGTCGTTTGTGCCATGGACTGCTCCTTCTTATTTGTTTGGAGTGTTTTGATTCCCGACTCATTGTATTCATGACACCGCTGGCGTTTCGACCGATCGCCGAGCATCGGCTGCAGCGCGCTCCGCCGCCGACCGCGCGATGCCGCGCAACATGCCGTTGAACACGAATCCGTGCAGCGGCCAGACGGCCCACCAATACGCAAGCCCGAACAAACCCTTGGGTTTGAATCGCGCGGTTTGCACAAGGTTTGTTGTTGTGTCGTCAAGCGGCTGCATTTCAAACGAGAGTGTCGCCACGCCCGGGAGTTTCATCTCGGCTCGCAGTTCAAGCAGGCGCCCCGCTTCGATAGCCGTCACGCGCCAGAAGTCGAGCGCTTCGCCGTAGGCGACTGTCTCCGGATCACGCCGACCGCGGCGCAGTCCGGGGCCGCCGACCAGTCGGTCCATGATGCCACGCAGCTTCCACAACCATGCCGCTGCGTAGTACCCCTGTCCGCCACCGATGCGACATGCCGCCGCATGCACATCGTTTGGCTTCGCCCGCACTTTTGTCTCTCGACGGTCAACAAAGACGGTGCCGCCGGCCCAATCGGGGTCGCCGGGAATCGGGCCTGCATCAGACCACGATGTCTCGACATCACTCGCGTTGAGATGTCCGAGTGCTTCAGCAATCGATTCGCGAACTGTAAGAAGATCCTGTGGCATCAGACTGGCTGCATCGTCGTCACGACACACGACACGATTCTTCAACCCTTCCGCAAGCGGCCGGGCAATACGAGAACTCAATGGTGTCACCAGATGTATCCACAGAGAACTCAGGCGCGGCGTGAGCACGGGCACTGGAATCACGAGACGCTTCGGCAGGCCCCGCTCCTCCGCCATGATGCGCATCAGCTCTCGATAGGTGACGATGTCCGGTCCGCCAATATCAAGCGTGCGGCCACGGGTTTCGGGCGTCTCCAGACACTGCGCGAGATAGTGAATCACATTCCGTACCGCAATCGGTTGATTCTCCGTGGAGACCCATCGTGGTGTAATCATCACGGGAAGGCGCTCGACCAGATACCGCAGAATTTCAAACGATGCAGACCCCGCGCCGATGATCATTGCAGCACGGAGGACAGTCACCGGCACATCGCCAGCCTGCAGGATTTCTTCGACTTCACGCCGCGATGCAAGATGCTCGCTGAGATCTTCACCCGTCTCGCCGAGCCCACCGAGGTAGATGATCTGCTTGATGCCTGCTTCGCTCGCTGCGCCGGAGAAGGTCCGAGCAAGCGTGCGATCATGCTCGCGGTAGGAGTCACCAACGGCCATCATCGAATGCAGCAAGTAAAATGCGGCTGTACAACCTTCCATGGCTCGACGCATTGTCGCGGAATCTGATGCGTCTCCCTCAATCACCTCAATGTGTTCGTGATCGACCCACGACCGACGCTCGAGTTTCCGAGGCGACCTCGCCAGGCAGCGGACATGCCAACCGCGTCGAAGGAGTGCAGGCACCAGACGCCCGCCGATGTATCCGGACGCGCCAGTTACCAGCACAGTACCACGGGTGTCAGGAGATTTTGTCGGGAAGGTCTCTGTCATGAGCGAGGCTGGTTGCCGCGGACGCGCGACCCCTTTGTATTTTCGTTCAGCAGGTCGTTTGGATGCAGCGCCCTCACGTATGCATCTCCTCGACGCCGATCGAGTCTTGGCGATTGCGGCTTATCAGTCTACACTCGCCCGCTTCATGCTGCGTCCCTACGTCAGCCAATGTGCCAGTTGGCTCGATTACGGACCATTTGCAGATCCATTTGCTTCTCAGAACAAACCGACAAACAACAGGCTCGCACATGACAACCGTCCACGCTTTTGCCGCCCACGAACCCGGTGCACCGCTCGAACCGTTCGAGTACGAACTCGACCCGATCGGCGCGCACGATGTTGACGTCGCGGTCGAGCATTGCGGCATCTGCCACAGCGACCTGAGCATGCTGAACAACGAATGGCAATGGAGCGAGTATCCGCTCGTCCCCGGCCACGAGGTGACCGGCATCGTGCAGGCTGTTGGCGAATATGTGACGAACATCAAAATTGGTGACCGCGTGGGCCTCGGCTGGCATGCTGGCTATTGCATGACGTGCCCGCAGTGCATGAGCGGTGATCACAACATGTGTCCGGATGGCATCGGGACGATTGTCGGCAGATACGGCGGCTTCGCGGATCTCGTTCGCGCCCAGTCGCCAGCAGTCATCAAGTTACCCGATGGGATCGACTCTGGAAACGCTGGGCCGCTGTTCTGCGGAGGTATCACGGTCTTCACTCCGTTCACGCAGTTCGAGTTGCAACCGACCGGAAGCGTTGGCGTGGTGGGCATTGGCGGGCTCGGCCACCTGGCGCTGCAGTTTGCACGCGCATGGGGATGTCACGTCACCGCGTTCACTTCCAGTGCTTCCAAGCAACAGCAGGCGATCGACATGGGTGCTCACGAAACGATCGACTCGCGCGATGAGCAGGCCATCGAGGCGGCTGCCGGTCGATTCGACATGTTGATCATCACCGTGAATGTCCCACTCAACTGGAACGCGTATATCGCCGCCCTCAAGCCGCGCGGAAGGCTGCACTTTGTCGGAGCTGTGCTCGCGCCGCTCGATCTTGCGGTGTTTCCGATGATCGGCGGGCAGAAGTCGGTCTCCGGCTCGCCAGTAGGCAGCCCGGCAACCATCGCACGCATGCTCGAGTTCTGCGCCCGCCACAACATCAAACCCGTGACAGAGCACTTCCCGATGAGCGATGTGAACGCTGCATTCGATCACCTCCGAGCCGGCAAGGCCCGGTATCGGATTGTGCTGGATCGGTGAAAATCGGCCCGCTGGAGCCTTGTGGCCCGGACGGCCCTGCCGGAATCACCCGAAACGCAGAAATCAACCCGGCCAATTCACTGACAAGATTCACTGGTTCCCGCAGCAGGAAATTGGAAAATCGGATATCATAAAGGTGCGTGGATGCATCAGTCGACCGGCATGCGGGCTGGCGGCTGTGAAATCTGCGATCGGGCTGGCCAATTAATGATCTGGGAGGATTGGCCTGGCTGGCCCGCCCTCGCGTGCCACGATGCCCGCCTGACTGCCCCACTGTGACTGTACAACCCATCTCAGCCGCTGATTGTTCCAACCGACCCGGACCGCCCTGCCGATATGACAACGACGACCACAACGCCAACCCCTCAGACTCCATCTGCCGCGCCAGACCAGCCGGCCATACTCGGCGGCGCATCGGCGGTCACGCGTGACCAGAGCGAAGCCAACCGCTGGCCGATCATCACCAGCGAAGATGAACAGGCCGTGCTCGATGTGCTGCGCAGCGGGCACTTGTCGATTCACCCGGTGGTCGATGAACTCGAGAACGACTATCGCGCGTGGCTCGGCTCGAAGTTTGCCCTTGCGCACAACAACGGAACCGGCGCGCTGCATGCCGCGATGCACGCGATTGACCTGAAGCCCGGCGAGGAGGTCATCGTTCCGTCTGCAACGTGGTGGGCGAGTGTGATGCCCATCCTCCACCAGGGCGGCATTCCCGTCTTCGCGGAAACCGAGAGACAATGCATCGGGCTCGACCCGCAGGATGTCGAAGCGAAGATCACCCCGCGCACCCGCGCGATCATGGTCGTGCATCTGTTCGGCATGCCTTCTCGCATGAATGAACTGCTCGAAATCGCGAAGAAACACAACCTGCGCGTGATTGAAGATGCGTCGCACGCACACGGCGCGACCTATCACGGCCGGAAGATCGGCACGCTCGGCGACATCGGCTGCTTCAGCATGCAGGGCAACAAACTCGTGCCCTCCGCAGAAGGTGGCATGCTGCTCACCGATGATCAGGAACTCTATGAGAGGGCCGTGCGCTACGGCCACTACGAGCGTCTGCTTCCGATGACAGAATCAAAGCAGCGGTACTTCGCTGCGACCGGGTTCGGGCATAAGTTCCGGATGTCGCCTTTGAGCGCGGCCGTGGCGCGCGTACAACTCAGGCATCTGCAGCAGCGCAACGCGAAACGCAACGACAACTGCATCTACCTCTCGAAGCAGCTTGAAGAGCTTGGCTTTGAGACGTTCCTCGCGCCCGATGACGTCGAACGCGTGTACTTCGAGTTTCTCATCCGCTGCACACCACAGACCACGACCCTCTCACCAGAACTGCTTGCCAGGGCACTGCAGGCGGAAGGCGCGCAGGTCGGCGCGCCGCGCTACCCGCTGCTGCACCAGCAGCCGATGTTTACGCATGATGCCTGGCGGCTGATTGCACGCATCCCGCCTGAGATGGACGGCCGCACATACGACCCGGCCACTCTTCCCCGCACGATCGAGGGCAACGCGCAACTGATCAAGTTGCCGGGTTTCCCGAATGCTGATCACGATCTGCTTGATCAGTACGCGAGCGCCTTCCGCAAGGTGGTTACGAATGCAGATCGCATCGCGCAGGAGTCCGCATGACCCATCATGATCCGAACAATCGCATCGAGCCGCCCAGTGCTGAGGAGATCGAACGCATGTTCGAGTCTCGTCGCGCGCGCGTGATGCGGCCTGTCATGCGCGGCGGGATCGAAGCGCTCAAACGCGCGCGGAAGCTCACATGGGTCGCCGAGGGATTCGAACACTTTGAGCCGCTCGATCTGCCTGTCATCCTTGCTGCCAATCACACATCGCATGTAGACACTTCAGCGATTCTCGACGTACTCCCCAAGCACGTTCGTGATCGCACTGTTGTGGCTGCAGCGCTTGATGTGTTCAGCCCGGATGAGCGCGTTGGCGTTCATGCCGTCCCGCGCCTGTGTTTGCAGTGGACAGTCGCGTCCGCATTCCACGCGTTTGCATTCGATCGTTTCGCAGCGCCGATGCGCTCGATCCGCACGGCTGTGCAACTCGTGCGCAATGACTGGTCGCTGCTGCTGTTTCCCGAAGGAACGCGAAGCCGCACGGGCGAACTTGGCGATTTCAAACAAGGCGTCGGTGTCATGGCACGCTTTACAAAGCGGCCCGTCGTGCCGATCCACGTCTCAGGCGGGCTCAATGTCCTGCCTCCGGGCGCAACGATCCCACGCGAAGGCAAAGTGCTCGTGCGGTTCGGCAAGCCGTTGCAGTACCAAAAGACAGACACGCCCGAAGCATTTGCCCAGCGATTGCGCGCCCGCGTGCTCGAACTCCAGCCCGAGGGCTACCTCGAATCGATTCCTTCAATCGACGAAGCCTCCCTCGCTATTCGGCATGGATATTGAGCGACTCACACAGTCACGCCAGAGCAAACATCAGCAGACGCACGTCGTCCACCGCGTCATTCGCGAATCGCAATCCGCCAGCCGGGTCGGTCATTCCGCGATGGTCAGCCCTGAGATGTGCATCGAGTTCTCCTGCCGATCCTCGCGTGTGGCCTTGACGTCGCTCCGTACGGTTGTAATTTCAAGCGTTCCACCCTGGAGGACAACACCATGCCACGCCTGATCCTGGCAATCTCATTCACGCTCAGTGCGTTCGCCTGTGTCCATGGCTGCGCATCATCACAGAATGGCGGGAGCGGCGATGCTGCCTCGCTCGACCGCGCGAGACTCGAAGCGATGATGCTCGAGAAGCTCGACCACTCCAGCAAACTGCTTGGTGCGCTCTCGCTGGCGGATTTCCCAACGATCGAGCGTTCCGCCAACCGCCTGTACGACATCAGCAGCGAATCATCCTGGCTCATTCAGGAAACCGTTGCCTACACAGCGCTCGCAGAGTCGTTTCGCGAGATCACACTGCAACTCGCGACAGACGCGCGCCAAAATGATCTCGAAGCGTGCGAGCAGACCTATCTCAAACTGACCGAGTCGTGCGTGAAGTGCCACGACTATCTGCGCCGGGAGGCGTTGCAGCGCCAGATGCCGGGACGAATCACCATGCAGCAGAGGTTGGTGATTCTCTCCCGACTCGACAGCAGCACCTGATCATCTGGCTGCTGCCGCCATCAGCCGCTACATTGTCTGCACGATGTTCGATCGTTTCGTCAAGTGGAACCGCATCCTCGGGCCGGGCATCCTGATTGCTGCAGCGGCGATCGGCACGTCGCACCTCGTACAGTCGACGCGTGCCGGGGCCGACTACGGCTTCTCGCTCATCTGGCTGATTCTGCTCGTCAACCTGCTCAAGTACCCGTTCTTCGAGTTCGGGCCGCGCTACGCCAGCGCGACCGGGGAGACAGTCCTGCATGGGTATCAGCGGCTCGGCCCGGGGTACCTGATGACGTTCCTGTGTGTGTCGGTCGTGGCGATGTTGCTGAGCCTGACCGCACTCATCGTTGTAACAGGTGCGCTGACTGCGAACCTTGTTGCCTCTGTTCTTCCAGCGGCAGCACCCGACTGGCCGCCGATCGTCTGGTGTCTGATCGTTGTCGCGCTCTGCAACGGTGTGCTCGCATTCGGCAGGTATAACACGCTTGATCGCGTGACGAAGAGCATTGTGGCGGTGCTTGGCATATGTACGATCATCGCAGTCGTTGTTGCGATCGCACATCCTGTCGAGCCGACCGCCGACCTTCAGGCAAAGCACATCGACCTGCGCGACATTGCCGTCGTTGGGTTTTTGCTCGCGCTCATGGGATGGATGCCCGCGCCGATTGAACTGAGTGTCTGGCCAAGCGTGTGGATGGCTGAGCGCGCCGAGCAGACAGGCTTTTCCGCTTCGGTGCGCGAGGCGCGCATCGACCTCAACACGGGATATATCTCGACTGCGATCCTCGCCTGCGCGTTTCTCATGCTCGGTGCGCTGATGATGCACCCCACAGGCCAGGCGTTCTCACCGTCCGGGACTGAGTTCGCGCAGCAACTTGTCGGCATATTCGGCGAAACAATCGGGCCGTGGATCAAGCCGGTCATCGCGCTGGCAGCATTCACATGCCTGTTCAGCACAACGCTCACTTGCCTCGATGGTTACCCTCGCTCGAATGCGATGGCCGCAACGATCGCGCTGCTCAAACGGGATCGAAACAGCACCGTGCTCTTCTGGATGTTCAATATCGCCACGGTCATCATCGCGCTGCTGTTCATCGTGTTGTTCGTCAAGAGCTTGAGGCACATTGTGGACATTGTCACGATCGTTGCATTCCTCACAGCTCCTGTCTTTGCGTTCTTGAACTTCCGTCTGGTGATGAGCGGGCATATGCACCGCGAACATCGGCCGGGCGCAATCATGCAGGCGATCGCCTGGGTCGGCATGTTCTTCCTCGGGGGTGTGAGCATCGGATTTGCAATCTGGCAGTGCGCCACGTGGTTCGGATAACCCTGCCAGCGCCGAGCGAATGAGCGACTACTCGACTCCCCCACCCGCAACACGGTTCGGATCGGTCGTCGACTCAGCATGATGATCGTCGCGCATGGCGGCCGCACGTGTGATCGCCGCCTTGCCAAAGCGCTGCACAATCACATCGGTTGTTGAGTCGACGCGCATCGCACGTTCTGCTTCATCGCCGCCGAACAGGGCCAGTTGCGCATTTGCGTGCCTTGCGACCCTCGCGGCAAGGCCGATCAGTCTGACTGGTCGGTAGGTCTGGTTCGCCCATGCATCGAACAGCGAGCGCGCCGCATTCCACAGCAGATCCGTCCGGCTCGTCGGTGAGTCAAGCGTGGTCGATCGCGTAATCGTCTCATAGTCGCCGAAGCGAATCTTCACCGTGATGGTCGCGCTGGCCAGATCGTGCCTGCGCAACCTGCGAGCGACCATCTCTGCCTGCTGCATCAGGATGATGCGCACTTCTTCAGGATCACAGATGTTGCTGCCGAATGTCTGCTCATGGCTGATCGATCTGGCGGCGTGATCGGGCGTGACAGGCCGCGGGTCGAGGCCCATGGCGAGGCGCTTGATGCGAATGCCACTGCTGCCGAGGCGAGATTCAAGCGCAGTGTCAGGCATTGCATGCAAATCGCCGAATGTTCGAATGCCGAACTGCTCGAGTTTCCGAAGCGATGC
The DNA here is from genome assembly GCA_964631295.1 of uncultured Isosphaeraceae bacterium. Taxonomy (GTDB): domain Bacteria; phylum Planctomycetota; class Phycisphaerae; order Phycisphaerales; family SM1A02; genus CAZVXI01. The sequence goes on along the minus strand of CAZVXI010000030.1, from coordinate 2,178 downwards.
CGGCCCGACACCCCACATGGTTTCGATCGGCCGCACGCGCAGCCACTCGAGCAGCGCTTCCGGCTCGACGATCGCCATGCCATCAGGTTTGTTGACATCGCTGGCGAGTTTGGCGACGAACTTGCTCGGAGCAACACCGACCGATGCCGTCAGCGACAGTTCATCGCGGATGCGCTGCCGAATCGCCTGCGCGATCGCTACGGCGCCGCCAAAGAGCCGGACGGAGCCGGTGACATCCATGAACGCTTCGTCGATGCTCAACGGCTCGACTGTGGGCGTGAAGTTCTCAAGTATCGCGAACACCTGCTGCGAGACATCGCGATACACGTGCCCGCGCGGCTTGACAACCGCTGCGTGCGGGCACCGGCGACGGGCCTCAGCCATGGGCTGCGCGGAGTGGCAGCCGAACGGGCGCGCTTCATACGATGCCGTGCTGACGACAGCCCGTGGCCCTGTGCCGCCAATCAGTACCGGCCTGCCTTGCAATTCCCGACGATCCCGCTGTTCGATCGCTGCGAAGAAGGCATCCATATCTACGTGGAGTATGGTGCGGGGTGGTGAGACTGAACCCGATTCGTCGTATGGCGTCTGCATGTGAGTCGCCTCCCGGCGGCCGATGCATGATACGCTTCTGCGGTTCGACGCGCTCCCCAAACGTCAGAGGATCTGCATGTTTCGCGATGATCGACAACACCTCGCCACGAATCCCGCATCGCTGCACTACGGCATGGCTGTCGTGGATGTGGATGACGACGGTGCATTTGAAGTGATCGTCACAGGGTTCGGCGGGCCGAATCGAATCCTCAAGTGGGTCGAGACGGGATTCGTCGACATCGAGATTCCAATCATCACAGAAAATGTGGAGCGCGCGATCTCGGTTGCAGGCGCAGACATTGACGGCGACGGCCGCGAGGAACTCTATCTCCTCAACGCGGATTCCTTCGCAGGCCCGAAGAAACATGGCGATCACCTGTTCTCGTTTGACAACGGTCAATGGCGCGACGTTTTCGATGATGCCGGGACATCGTCGCTTCGCAATCAGCTTGCCGGCCGATCGGTTGCCTGCATCGATCGGCTTGGCAGCGGGCGCTACGGCTTTGTCATCGCGAACTACGGCGGACCGATGCGACTCTACGAGGTCAATGAACACGGCCAGTTGCGCGATCGTGCGCCGATTGCAGGGCTCGATGCTGTCAGCGGGGGGCGGTCCCTGTTGTGTCAGCCGCTTGTGAGTGATCGGATGGACATCTTCTGCGGGAATGAGAACGGTCGCAACTTTCTCTATGCGTGCAACGACGATGGCGCGTACGAGCAAGTGGCTGAACAGGTCGGCCTCGACGATCCGCACACACACGCGCGAGGCGTCGCGATGGTCGACCTGATTGATAATGGCCTGCCGGGGCTCGTCGTCGTCAACTGGCTCGACGCGCACCGGATGCTGGCGCGCGAGGAGCATGGCGGACGATTCGTTGATGTCGCCCCGTTGGACTTCGCGCAGCCATCGCCGGCGCGCAACGTCGTTGCAGCAGACTTCGACAATGACGGGTTTGTTGAGATCTTCGTGAACAACATCGACTGGCCCAACCGATTGTTCGGCAAACGAGCAGGCGAATGGCAGGAGGTTGACATCGGCGCTGCTGCCGAGCCAAATGGGCTTGGAACCGGGGCGGTTGTCGGCGACTTCGACAATGACGGCCGGCTCGAACTGCTCATCGCGCACGGCGAGAGCGCACCGCAACCGTTGTCGCTCTACACATGTGCTGCTGGCAGAACAAACAACTACCTCCGCGTGTATCCCACGACATCCGCAGGCGCGCCTGCACGCGGCGCGATGGTCGAAATCGCCGCAGCCGGGCGGACACAGATTCGCGCGATCGATGCCGGCAGCGGTTACCTCTGCCAGATGGAACCGGTGGCACATTTTGGTCTGGGCATGATCGATTCTGTGGAGTATGTTGACATTTGCTGGCCGGATGGTGTCATGCATCGCGTTGAACAACCCCAGATAAACACGACCATTCATGTGACACACCCGGCCGCAGCGACTGTGCGCTGACAAGAACGGAAACACACACATGGCAGCCGGATATTCACGAACACCGCTTGTTCGCAAACTCGGGCTGAAGCCAATGATGCGAGCGAGGATCATCAGCGAACCGGACCACTACCGCGACCGGC
>CAZVXI010000029.1:14224-27634 GCA_964631295.1 uncultured Isosphaeraceae bacterium | reverse complement strand
GGTCGATCAGGGCATTGAACACTCTGCCGGTGCATCGTTTGCGAAGAACCCGATTTACTTTGACGGTGAGAATCTCATCAAGCTCGCTGTCGAGGGGGGGTGCAATGCCGTGGCCACGACATTCGGCGTGCTCGGGTCGGTCTCACGCAGGTACGCGCACCGCATTCCGTTTATCGTGAAGCTGAACCACAACGAACTGCTCACGTATCCCAATGAATATGACCAGGTGATGTTCGGAACCGTCCGCGAAGCATGGAACCTCGGCGCGACAGCAGTGGGGGCGACGATCTACTTCGGTTCGGACAATGCGCGTCGACAGATTGTTGAAGTTGCAGAGGCGTTTCATGAAGCGCACCGACTCGGGATGGCGACAATCCTGTGGTGCTATCTGCGCAACAGCGCGTTCAAGGTGGATGGGACCGATTACCACACTGCCGCGGATCTGACCGGCCAGGCCAACCATCTTGGCGTCACGCTCGAAGCGGACATCATCAAGCAGAAGCAGGCAGAGAACACGGGCGGCTACAAGGCGATGAACATGGGCTCATCCAGCTACGGTAAGCTTGATGACCGCATGTACAGCGAACTGTGCAGCGATCACCCAATTGATCTCACACGCTACCAGGTCATGAACTGCTATATGGGCCGGGCCGGGCTGATCAACTCCGGCGGCGGCTCAGGCGAGAACGACTTCGCCCAGGCGGTGCGCACCGCCGTGATCAACAAGAGGGCTGGCGGCATGGGGCTGATCTCAGGCCGCAAGGCGTTCCAGCGTCCGATGAACGAAGGCGTGAAGCTGCTTCATGCGATTCAGGATGTGTATCTGGATGAGCGCGTCACGGTCGCATAACGGGGCCAACTTGTCCTCCCGGTAACCTTCGGCAGCCCGTCGGCGACTACGACTTCATTGATTTGTGGTATTCAGCGAGTTCTTCGAGTTCGCTCGCGTCCTTGGCAGCGTCGAGCAAGGCGACGGCATCCTGCGGTGAGATGCTGCCCTCCGCCACATAGGCGGCGACCTCGCGTCGTGTTGCTTCTCGCGCTTTGGATTTCGCAACCCCTGCGAGCGTGGTGAAGATGATCGCGATGATGCCCGTTGTGCAGCCAAAAATAATGCCCATCACGGGAATGATCGTGTCTTGTTCGACGAGCTTGTCAATCCACTGTTCAGATGCGAGTTCAAACATCGTGCGCCTCCCTCAGGCTGGGATAGATCGGGAACTTGCCTGCGGCGGTCGGCACACACAATAGCCGGTCGCCATCGTCACAATCTTATTCGTCACTTGCTGTGCAGGATTTCACAAAGTTGACTCGATCCACACTCCGTCGCGGCTGGCTGAGGAACTCCTCCAGGACGGTGGGCTGGCGGTGGATGGTTCTCAACCGTTCTGCCGGCATGCGGATCATCATAGTCCAACGGCCACTGGCTCTTCGGGAGCTCGCTGAGGGACCGTCTGGCGTCGTCACAATGCCAGACGGCTTCGAGTCTGCACACGCCAAAGTCGCAACGAACAGCTTTGGCCCGGAACTTGAGAGCGGACGCCTTGCGTGCAGCCTGCCGATCGCGAGGTAGTGTGCTCGGGCGACGCTGACGATCGTCGGCTTCTTTGACTGGGCGCAGTCATCTTTGTGGAGCTTCAACAGGTCGATTTTCTCGCTGTCCCCGGCTGGCATGATTGTGCATCAGATTCAGTCGCCGATGCGCGCGCAGACTTCTGTGAGCAACTCTTCGGGCGGTGTGCAGTCAGGTTTGTTGAGATAAAGCTCCAGACACGGTGGCGGCCCGGGTTCAAGCCGCTGCGACGCGAACCACTCCCCGAACAACGCGACATACGTCTCGTTGAGGTTCTCGTATGGCCCTTCGTGTATAACGCATGCGAATCGACCGCCAGGAACCACCTGCACGCCGATGTCTCCCTCGGGGATGACATCCTCACCGACAGTCAGGCATGCGTCATATCGAAGTTGTGCGGGTCGGGTGACGTCGGGGTCATCATGGCATGTGCCAAACAGCCGCGTGTCGTCGTTCACATGGCCTCGTTCGTCAGCCCAGTCGAGCAGGCGCTCCCATGCCACGCCAGCATCGTGGTACGGCCCGACATGACGAGCGAATGCAACACGCATATCGGGCAACGTTTTGATCCTGACCTTCATCGGCGAACTCTCCGATGGCTCAGGGAGCGCAATGTGCTTAGGATCGGTGGCCAAATGAACGCGGGCGTCGAGCGTGTCCAGTGTTCCTTGACGCTGCTCGCGGTACGCAGTCGGTGAGCATCCAAACATGCTGTTAAAAGCGCGCGTGAAGCCCTCGTGTGATTCGTAGCCTGCCTCAATTGAGATCGTCGTGACTGAGCGCGACGTCAATCGCAGACGCATGGCTGCGCGTTCAAGTCGCAGGCGTTTGATGTGCTGCGCGAGTGTCTCACCGATCATCCCGCGAAATATGCGATGGAAGTGATATGGTGAGAATCTGGCAATGGCGGCAAGCTCATCAAGCGACATCGGCTGATCGAGATTCTGCTGAACGTGAATGAGTACGCGCAGCATGCGCTGATGGTAGTCGGTCTCGGTTGCGGGTCGTAGCGTGGTCATTGTCGGGGTAATGTACCAGCGGTATCAACGCACCGCTTGACCGATCTTGCGAAGATGACACGGGCTGGAACGACAGGGAACGCAGGTGCCACGTCAATCGCCATACCAGCGTGTGTCTGCCCCGGCAGGGGTGTTCTCTCGAATGTGATCTGCCATCACACGAAGCAGGCCGATGCGCCCGAGCGGGTTCCAGCCGTGCCCTGCGGTATCGCCGTATTCGAAAGAACCGGCATAGTACGGGTCAGTTGTTCCTTCGAGGAACTGCTCAAGGCGATAGACGGCCTGCTCAAGGTAGTAGTTGTCCATCCGGCCGCAGTACATGTGAATCTTGCCAGCAACTTGTGGGCCGAGTGTGTGCCAGTTGGTTTCAAGACGGTGACGAATGTCAAAATTGTCGCGCGCCCATTCCGCGACGTCACGATTGATCTTGCCGGTGATTGGATCCCAGATCGGTGCGGGGTAGCCGTCGTCTGCGACCGGCGCGAAGACAGCATTCCAGATAGCCCATTGGCCGCCCGAGCGACAGCGCGTGCCGATCACCTCTTCATACAGGCACTCATCTTCCATGGTGTAGATGATGTTTCCATCTGTGCGGCGCATGCCTGGCCTCGGCGTGCGCGACCATTCGTGCTCGATGAAGTATGCGTTGTTATCTTCGAGGATGTTGACGACCTGATATGACCGGAAGTCGACCTGATCCGGAAAAAATGACCACACGCCGCCAAAATGAACGGGATACCACACCTGCTGGGCCAGTGAGATCCATCCGCCGGTGGAGCCGCCAGTCTGCAATCGCGCGTATGGCTGGCTGATCGCGCGGAATCGTTTCTCGACCTCCGGCATGAGTTCGTGCACGATTGCATCGCCGTACGGGCCAATGTTGGGTGAGTTCACGCCGTACGAATCGTCATAGTAGGGACACGCATGCTGGATGGTGACCAGCAGCATCTTCGGAAAGTCTTCGCTTGTCCATGTGCGGAAGAACTCGTTATTGCCTTCGCGGAAGCCGTTGGGTGCGCGGCTCGAGAAATGTCCCTGCATGTACACGACGGGATAGCGCATGTCCTGTTCATCATCGAAGCCGCGAGGCAGGAGCACGGTTGCGCCGATCTGCATCGGCTGGCCCCAGAACTCACTGAGCAGCTTACTTTCAATAGTGATTCGTCTGACCCACTTGGTATCTGCGATGGCGTCGATGGGTGGGATGACTTGATCAAGTCTGATGGGGATCGTGCCGTCCGTGTCAGGATCAAACGTGATGCGCTGCGGCTGGCTGAAGAGATTCCCTGGCGATCGACGCCAGTTCTGCCCTTCCCCCTGGTCCATCGGGAGTTTGATGACATGGCCATCAGCGCGGTGGAATGTTGTATACACGTGCAGATACGCCTGGACCCAATAGTCGCCTGCTGGAAGGTCTGCAAGTGAACGCACCGGATGGCCGAGTGCTGATTGATCAAGGATCGCAGCCGTGCCGGGTTGCAGGTCGTCGGCGGTCATGCCGAAGATTGGCGTGCCGTTCTCGCCGGGGCGGAAGCGCCTCGTGTTGGAGAGCATGAGCAGTACGCGGCCGGAGACAGGCTCCTCACGCACTGACTCATCCACAGCAATGGAGAACTGGTTCTGGGCGGCAGCGTTCGTTGGGAGACTGCATACAACGAGCATCGCCATGAAACATGCAAAGAACTGATTGAGTCGACATTGCATTGACAGATCCCTTGTTCGAGAAGCAGACACATATACTGATCGTAGTGACTGCATTGCATGTCGTTGCTTCTCGAACCAGTCACGTCAAACGCCCCGGCAGTGTGCTGCCGGGGCGCTCGGGTCGAGAATCGCAAAGGTCGAGAGAGAAGTTGGATTCGATCAGGCTGGCGCTGGCTGGCGCTGGCTTTGCCGCACGGGCTTGCTGACCTTGCTCGATTCGAGGCGAACGCGTGCCTGCTCCTGCTCGGAGAATCCTTCGCCGAAGCGGACAAGCCGAGCGGAGTTCAGCAGCACGAAGATGTACCCAACGAGATAGAGCAGCACCGCAATCCAGACTGTAATCGCACCGGTTGCTGCGAGCGCCAGGCCAATCAGCGCAAGCACGAGCGAGCCGGCAATGTTGAATGCAACCACGAGCCGTGCTTTCCGCGCCAGTTGCAGCAGGAACGGGATATGCCTCAGGTCGTCGTTCATCAGCGCGACACCGGCGGAGTTGGTTGCGATGTCAGAGCCGGAGAGGCCCATCGCGACGCCGACGTCTGCCGATGCGAGGATCGGCCCGTCATTGATGCCATCACCGACGACCAGCGTTCGGTGACCGCGCTGGATCAGGTATTTGAGTTCATCATGCTTTTCTTCGGGGAGGCATTCCGCCTCGACAGCGTCTACGCCGACCGCTTTGCCAACGCGCTTCGCAACGGACAGTCGGTCCCCCGTGAAGATTGCGATGCGTCGGATTCCGAGTTTACGCATCTCGCTGATGACGTCGGGGGCGTTCCGGCGGAGTTTGTCTTCCAAGCCGACTGCACCGAGATACTTGCCGCCCTGCATCACGTGCACGCCTGACATGCCTTCAATCTTGTGTTCGACTTCGGCGACCTTCTCAGCGATGGCCGGATTGAGCTCGACGAGCCATCCAGCGCGGCCAACGTGAATGTCGCCATCAGCTCGTTTTGCGACGACGCCTCGGCCGTGCACTTCCTGGTAGCCGTCAATCGATCTCGGCTCGATGCGGGCCTGCTTGGCCGTGTCGAGAATTGAACGTGCAAGTGGGTGGTTGGAACTCTGCTCGCCGTCGGCTGCGGCCTGGAGCAGGGCTGCGCCTTCCACGCCTTCTGCCGGTGCGAGGCGCGAGACTGCGAAGTTGCCGGTCGTGATCGTGCCGGTTTTGTCCATGATGACGGTATCAACGGTTGCGGCTGCTTCGAGCGTGCGAGTCTGCTTGATCATGATGCCGACGCGCGCCGCTGCCGCGAACGCCGCCACCATTGCAGAGGGGTGCGAAATCAGCAGAGCACCCGGGCAGGTGACGACAAGCACGGTGATAGCGCGAAGCGTTGCCTCGTCGCGAATCAACTCATTGTCGCTGCTATAGCTGAAGAACCAGACGAGGCCAGCCACCATCAGCACAACCGGTACGTAGTAGGAGGCGAGTTGCTCGATGAGTTCCTGTCGCGCAGTCTTGGCAGATTCAGCTTCGCGGATCAGCTTCGAGACCTTGCCGATGGTTGTCTCGCCAGCGACGGCGGTCACGCGAATGTCGATCTGGCCGGTCAGGTTCGTCGTGCCGGCATAGACCTCGGTGCCTTGCTCGGCCTGGATCGGGAGCGCTTCTCCGGTCAGTGATGCCTGATTGATGTTGGACGAGCCTGCGATGATGACCCCGTCGACCGGCAGGTTCTCGCCCGGACGGACGCGAACCGTGTCACCGATCTGCACCTGTGCGAGTTTGGCTTCGCGTTCCTGGCCATCTGCGACAATCCGGGCGATGTCCGGCGTCAGGCCGATGAGCTGCTTAATCGCACGCTGTGCCCCCCATGCGGTTCTGCGAAGGATCAGGTTTGCCATCCACAGGAACAGCGCGAGGAAGCCCGCGATGAAGTACAGGTGGGTGACGAACGCGGCGAACACCGCGAGGGTTGCCAGGGAGTCGCTGGATGGTTTGCCGTTGAGAATCTCTCGCCACGCTCCCATAGCGAGGGGCGCTCCCAGGATCGCTGCGCCAAGTGCCGCGGGAATCTGGAAGATGTCTTCGTGCGTTCCGGCCAGCGAGAGAATCCACGCGACCAGCAGCAGCACGCCGCCCACGAGAGCGACGAACAGTTTACGTTCGAGGCGTTCGGCGTCCTGCGAGCCTGCATCAAGATCAACCGAACGCTCGGGAACGGCCGTGACATCCGAGGCGGGAAGAGCGGCGGCGGCAACATTGTCAGCCATGCGAATCTCCAGTTGGAGCGGACCAGCAAACGAAATGGACCAACGGCCGGCACCTGATCAGGCAAGACAGGCGCAGTGCGGCTGTTGGCTTCCCTGATACGGCCTCCGGATCGGGGCAGTTCGTCGAATCCAGTGATTTTCGGGCCTCCGGTCGAGGGTTCGGCTCGATCGGACGCCAAGCCTCGCGCCGCGAACGAATACAATGCTGGCATGCCCGATCGGATCACCATTGTCGGCGACGGCCAGATGGCGCTTGTGCTTGCAGATGTCCTCTGCAAGAACGGCGCAGAAGTGCTTATCTGGGGCCCGTTTGCGACACAGGTGAACGAGTTGTCCACAACCCGGCAATCGGCGAGATTGCCCAGATTCACCCTCAACGCGTCGGTCGGTCTGACGGATGATGATGCGTCCGCCCTCGCCCACGCAGATCTGATCGTCAACGCGATTCCAACGCAGTTTGTTCGTTCGGTCTGGGAGCGTCTGCAGGGGGGATACAGGCCGCATACGCCGATCGTGTGCGTTTCAAAGGGCATCGAGAACGAGACTCTGTTGCGGCCGACTGAGGTCATGCGAACGGTGATCGCTGAGGTTCGTGGCCCAGACACCACAGCCGCCGAGGATTTCTGCGCACTGTCCGGCCCCACGATTGCGGCAGAACTCGCCCGGCGGCTCCCCGCAGCGATGCTCGCAGCATCACAAAGCAGCGACCTGTCGCAGGCCGTGCAGGAGCGGTTTACAGTGCCCTGGCTGCGGGTTTACCGGTCCGATGACATCGTCGGTGTGGAACTGGCCGGGGCCGCGAAGAACGTGATCGCGCTCGCGGCAGGGATGATCGACGGGATCGGAGCAGGCGACAACGCCAAGAGTGCGCTGCTCGCGCGGGGGCTGGCAGAGATCAGTCGCCTTGGTGTGGCGATGGGGGCCACGCCGGAGACATTCTTTGGAATTGCAGGAGTGGGCGATCTCGCGACGACATGCTTCAGCCCGTGCGGACGCAATCGCACGTGCGGCGAGCGGCTTGGCAAAGGCGAATCACTCGACGAGATCATCGCATCAACGCTGTCAGTTGTGGAGGGCGTGCCGACCGCCAAGTCGATCGTTGCATTGATGGAACGGTACGACGTGGACATGCCGATCACTGAAGCTGTGCATGCGATTCTGTTTGAGCGGCTCGCAGTGCGCGATGCGATCAGCCAGTTGATGAGCCGCGAGCTGAAGGCAGAATCGCTCACGAGAAGCGCGTGAACATCGCGTTTCAGTCCTCGCTGAAGTTCGACTTGACAAGTTCCACGAGTTCCTTGATCGCGTTGTCTGCGTCGGGGCCATCTGCGCAGATGCACAGTTCAGTGCCACAGGTGGCCGCGAGCATCATCATCTGCATAATCGACTTGCCGTCGACTTTCTCGCCGTCCTCGCCCTGGTCGGTGCGGCCGACTTTGATCGACGACTCAAACTGCATAGCCGTCTCGACAAACATCATCGCCGGTCGGGCGTGGAGCCCGAGGCGATTCTGGATGACGATTGTGGTCGTTGCGCCCGACACCACCGTGACTCCGGTTGAGAACAGATACCTGATGCGTGGCCCCCGAGCGATCGCGGCGGCGGAGACACCCCAGATTAGCAGATTCGCTCGCCGATCGCGCGTCAGCGGGCCGTTGCGCCGGCATCGGCCTCGTCGAGCAGGGTGAGGACTTCCTCGACAGACGATGCCTGTGCAAGGAACCGTCGGAAAGTCGGCTGCTGGAGATTGCCGAAGATCGCCTCCATGGCGTCCAGATGATCTTCCGGGCGATCCTCAGGGCTCAGGAGCAGGACAATGCTGTGTACAGGTTGGCGATCGAGTGCGTTGAACTCGACGCCGGGCTCGCTGATGCCGATTGCAACGCCCATGGTCTTGACATCCGCGTGTTTCACATGCGGAACAGCGACTCCGTGGCCGAATCCTGTTGAGCCGCGATTCTCTCGTTTGATGATCGCATCGAGGAACTCGTCGCGCCGGGACTTGGCAATCGCCCCTGCTGCCACGAGGGCATCGATCAATTCCGAAAGCGCCGCATCACGCTCGGTTGCTTCAAGGGTCGGAAGTACGGCACTCTCAACGACAATCTCCCGCAGTTTCATAGCCTTGATCCACTTGTGGGGGTGTGATGCTTGTCGTCGCGGAGTTTACTCTTGTGATCGGTCAGTTGACGCACAGTGCGGTCAGCTCCAATGTCGATCGACGCGTACAAATCTTCGTGTTTGCTGTTGGCGACGATCGGCTCGTGATGGTCAATGTCGATGATAAACTCGGTCGTGTACTCGTGGCGATCTTTGCCTATCACGACTTCAATCTGTGAAATCCTGTCAAAGTATCGGGGGAACTTCTCGACCTTCCTGGCAGCATACTGCTCGAGTGCCGGTGTCAACTCGACGTGCTTCGCGCTGATCTTGATCTCCATTCAGTGTGCTCTCCTCGTCTTGTTCGAACGTGGGGACGCTTCACTACGATACTTCACCCGACGGCCGATGTCACATGGCAACCCGCGCATGTATGGATCAGATGGCATCCTTGCGAGATTGATCAGCCTGCTTATCATCGGCATTCTCGGGCGATTCGCTGGGATTGTCGCCCATTTTCGGGATCAGCCCCGGGATGGCGCGCAGGCTTGCATCTGCCTCGCTGTCGACGACCTGGTGATCAGGCACCAGTACGCCGCCACTGACAGCAAACCGGATTGCCTCTTCCACGGTGATTGGAAGCTCGATGAGATCTTCCTTGTTGACAGTAATGGTGTAGCCAGTGAACGGTGTCGGCGAGCTTGGGATGAAGACCGTCGAGGAGTCACCGGACTTGGCCGCCACTGTTCGCATCGGGCCGCCTGTCTGGAACCCCACTGACCAGATGCCCTTGCGCGGATACTCAACCGCCACGACACGATTGAACTTGATGGGCTTGTCATCGGAGAAGAGGAAGTCGACGATCTGCTTGACGTGGGGGTACACCTGCTTGAAAACGGGCAGCGTGGTGATGAACTGCTCGATGCGGCGGTAAAGGCGCTTGCCAAAGAATCCTCCGAGCAGTCGCCCCGCGATGTACACCGCGACAATGGCAACGACGAGGCCGATGCCGTTCATGTACCAGCGGCTGTCCCACCATGTGATGATCGCTTCGCTGCGCAGCCGGCTGCGCACACGACTGCCCATCCGTTCTCTGATCTCAGCCCTGAGTTGCGTGTTTTCTTTGTTCTCGAATCTCGATTTTTCGGGTTCAACCAGCGTGTTCGCGATCGCCTGATCAACCTGGTCATCAGTCGGTGTGAACTCATCGCGCAACGGCTGCCAGACCTTTGCTGCTTGAACAAGCGCGGTCTTGACACCCTCGTTGATGGGCGAAGCGATCTGGCGGTACACAAACAGGTACGCGGTCATCACGATCCACAGGGTGAGCACGGTGGGCAGGAGGATGACGAGCCCGCGCAGGAAGAACCGCTTGAAGTCGGCTCCGAAACTGCGGTCGTCATGTTCTGCCATTGTGTCTCGTCTCTGCGGCGTTCGCGCGCGGTCAAAGAGCTTCGGCTCATCAGACCGCCTCGGAGTCTAGTTCGGCCAAAGAGGGCCTGCAATTGCGGAAAAACGGCGAAGGCTCGCGGTATCAGCCAATTTGCCAACTATTCACGGCCAGGCCGCAGTGGTGCGAGCCGGACCACGATGGTGAGATACTCACTGCCGCGGCGGACCCGAAGCGAGACCCGATCGTCGACACGCTTGGCCCCGATGATCGCCTGAAGTTCCGTCAGCGTGCGCGTTGGCTCACCGTCCGCTGCGACGATCACGTCGTTGCTGCGCAGGCGGCTGCGGCTGGCGGCTCCGCCGGGAATAATGCCGCTCACGACCACGCCATCGCTCGCGCCATGCCTGGGCGATTCGATGCCCAGTGATGCGTCGCCGTAGCCGATCACGTTGTCGACCATTGGTCGGGCGCGTACCCAGTTGCGCCACATGCGCTCAATGTCATCGAGCGGAGCGGCGAACACCTCCTCGAACGCGACCCTGCCCGACTTGTCGCGGTGGAAGTTCTCGACGTATCTGGCATACCAAGTCTTCAGATGCCCCTTGTCCGCGACGAACTCGAACATCGAGCGGACTTGCGGGTACATCGCGCCGGCGTTTCGCATGAATCGCGATTCGGTCAGGCCGAATAACTGGCTCCATCGCATGACTCGGCCAGCCTTTTCGCGACGCTTGACGACGTTGTGCCGTTCATTGGGCTTGAAGATGATCGAGCCGTCGGCCTTAAGCTGGTAGTCTTCGAACAATGATGCCAGGCCTTCCTGAATCCACAGCGGATGACGCTGCCCGATTCGTTCCATGTGGCCGTAGTGCATGAGATGGAAGAACTCGTGCCGCATGGAGCCGCCGATGTCGCGCGAGACGAGCACGCGCTGGTTGTGGTCGTAGAGGCCACCGATCGTCTGATCGCCATCGAACAGTTCATCTGCATGCCGCTTGGTTGGGATGGCGATCAGGACGAAATAATCCGGCGGCGCGTTGAAGAGATTCTCGATCAGCCAGTCGGCCTCGGCTTCGAGCATCACCTGCATCTCGCGATGTGCTGTCGCATCCAGCGTTGTTGCGTAGGCGAGCCGATACGCCTCATGTGTCTCGTACCTGTAGTCATCGCCTATGAAGCGGTTCTTCCACAGGCCGATGACATGGTCAGCATCCCGCCTTCGCTGTGGGCGCTCATCGGTGAGGATCTTCTGATAGGTCGGATGATCGCGAAGCGCATCAAGGTCCGGATCATGCTCCATGTGGGCGAAGTCTGCGAAGCCTGCCTGAACGGCTCGCCGCAGTGCGCGTGCGCCTGAGTCGCGCTCCCCGAGCAATGCGTGCGCACATGCGAGGTTGTACCACATCTGCACATCGTTTGGCCGGGCAGCCAGGTACTCGGTGAGCAGTTCCACGCATCGGCTGTGTTCACTGCGTTCGAAGGAACGAAAGATCGCGTCGCGCAGAGCCGAGATATTGCCGTCCTGCGCGATCGCTGGTGCAGTCAATGTGCTCAGTGTGAGCAGCAGCAGTGCAAAAATGCGCCCCGTGGGGCGTAATCGTGCGTTGGTCATCGTGCGTGTGTGCATGTCAATCACTTGTCCAAGCGTGCAGGCGTGCAGGAGCCCTCAGCAATCGTACATCGCTCGATGCACCTTCGGAAGGCTTCTGTCGCGATTCACGGAGTTGCCAGTTGGGCGGCGATCTCACGGAGCGCGTGCGGGTAGGCGATGCATTCCTGCTCGAACACGCGGGCAGCGAGTGACTCTGCGGTATCGCCAGGCTCCACTGGCACGCGCCGTTGCAGGATCACCGAACCGTGATCGTAGATGTCATCAACCCAGTGAACTGAACAGCCCGATTCAGATTCGCCCGCATCCAACACTGCCTGATGTACCCGATTGCCATACATGCCCGCTCCCCCGAATTTCGGCAAGAGGGCAGGGTGAATATTCACCACTCGGCCGGTGAAATCCGGATCGATCCGAAGCCAGCGCAGCCAGCCACACAATGCAACGACGTCGACCCTTGCGCCGCGCAGCCAGGTCATGATCTGATCGTGATACGCACCATCGGAGTCAAACGCACTGCGATCTGCGATCTTCACTTCAAACCCGCGTGCGCGAAGTTTTTCGACACCAGCAATGTCTTCGCGCGATGCGATGATGCAGACGATCTCCGCATCAAGTTCGCCGCGCTCGGTGTGATCGATGATGTTCAGCAGCGTACGACCGCCTCCGGATATCAGCGCGCCGATACGGATCGGTTGCGTTCCGCAGGCCGTCACGGGGTAGTCACCGTTGGCGGCGCATTGAACGGGATCGGTTGGCCGGCTGCGTTGATAGCCACCATCGTCAGCCGCGCCTCGGTCACGACAACAGTGTCACCCGTTGTGTATCGCTCTGCCTCGACACGGATACGCACTGTGACTGACTTCGTTCCGGTGCGCTCGGTACAGGTACGAAAGTTGACGACATCGCCGACCATGACGGGTGCCTGAAAGTCCACGCGCTGAATCGAAGCAGTGACCCATCGGTGGGTGCCGTGCCGCCGGGCTTCGATGAACCCCGCCTGGTCGATGTACGACAGGATCACGCCGCCGAAGATCGTGCCGTACTGATTGGTATCACGCGGCAGCATCACCACGCGAAGGGCCATGTGCAGATCATCATCGCAGTCGGGCTGCGGATTCGGTCCGGGTGAGTCGGCGGGGGTTGGCATCGTTCAATCATTGCCGGGCAGCGAACAAACGACAAGCCAAAGGCGACGATGGATCATGATCTTCTGACTTTCGCTCGTCGGGTGGTCGATAACAATGCCATGACCACGCCATCCGTTTCGATCCTGATTCCCAACTTCAACAACGGCCGCGAGAGTTCGGGCGACGGCACGTTCGATCTGCTCGGGACCCTGTTGCAATCGCTGCATGACACGCTGGCAAGCGATCCAATGCCAGTCGAAATCATCATTGCTGATGATGGTTCGACCGATGACTCGATCGAGACAGCTCGTGCGTGGGCCGGAAAAAGCTGGACGCAGGGTGGTCGCGCACCGCATCCTTTCTGCACGCTGATTGAGCTTGACCACTGCGGCGTTCTGAGCAAGGTTGCAAATCGGTTGATGACGGAAGCTCAGGGCGAGATCAGCGTGCGGCTTGATGGTGATGTTGAAGTGCTCACCGACAACTGGGCGACGCTGCTGCGCGATGCGTTTGACGCCATGCCACTGGATGTCGGTGTCATCGGCCCGAAGCAACTGACCGCGAACGGCTTCGTTCACTCGGCCGGCGACTGGCTGCTGCACCCGCGCGGCTATCACCACATCGGCCAGGGTATCACACCTTCGGCGGTGACACGTTCGCAGGAA
>CAZVXI010000029.1:0-14214 GCA_964631295.1 uncultured Isosphaeraceae bacterium | reverse complement strand
ATCCGGATGCCGATCGAGGTCGACCACGTGATGGGCTGCTTCTACTGTCAGAGGCGCGCGGTGTGGGACAGCGTCGGCCCGTACGATGAAACGATCATGCGCGGCCAGACCGTTGACTACGGCATGCGCGCTCGTCTGCATGGCTGGCGATGTGTCGCTATTCCGAACATTGAGTTCATCCACCATCACACGAATCGGTCGCGGCGCAGCAGTCAATCCGATGCCGATTCTGCGATCAGCGCAGCGCGTGAGCGCTTCCGAGAAAAATGGGGATTCGATCGTGTCGCGCCGGATCTTGATGATGTGACTGCGCGTTATCGCGGAACTCCACTAATGTGGAATGCGCGCGTGTTCGGACCGAGCACCTGTTCACACTCCCCGGTCAGCATTGAGCAATCGCGCTGGCAGGCCTATGCAGATGACCCTCGCGCACAGCAGGTAGTTGCCAATCAAGTTGATCTGGTCACGCGAGCCATTGGTGCCGGCCAGCCGCGACGGATCGTGCAGTTCGGCTGCGGTGAGGGGCTGCTGTGTCATCTGCTCGCGCAGCAGGGATACGCGACGGTCGGCGTGGATCGCAATCCTCATCTGATCGACCTTGCGCGCAGTGTGACACAGCGCAGTACATATACTGCACAGCCTCCGCATTTTATATATCAGCTTGATCAGCGCTCGCATGTCGTAGATATGCACGTGGCAGATGTTGTGCTGCTGATTGATGTCATGCACACGCATTCGAACCCTGCAGGGCTGCTCAAACAGGCACGGCATGCATTGGCCGATGATGGCATGCTGCTTGTCGTGATGCCCGAGCGGTCGACGCCGCTGGATACGGATGTGGATCGGCATCACCTGTATCGCGATCACGAGTTGATCGCACAGATCAACGCGACGGAGCTATTCATGATTGATCGCGCATTTGATCCGCAGGTGCCCGGGCTGCTGGTCAAACTTTGTCGCCCGCGAGTCGCTGGGAAGCAGCAGCGTCAGTCAGGGCCTGCGGCAGTTGATCGCGGCGTCGCGGTTACATCCTGAACAAACACTCGCGATGCCTCGTCGAATGTGAGTGATCGCGCTGTCGAGAGTCGCATCGCACGCATTGCATCAAAGTGCAGAACCACTCCGCGCAGGTCGCCGCCAATCGGTCTGCCAAGCCGAGCGTGCCAGTCAGGTGCAAATCGCTGGATCAACCAGGCGCGCTGCTGGACTGATCTGCCGAGTTCATCGCCGCGTGGAGGTGAGGTCAACAGCACAAGTGCTTCCTGATCGCCACCGATCAGCATTGCGAGCGCGATATCCGGGTCGAAGTCGTCACGATCTGCATAGAGCGCACGATGCGCGATGATCTTGGGGTCAGCCGATGACTCATTGCGCGCCTCAGGTGCGTGGCCCATTGCGTGCAGCGCGAGGTACTGGATCGTGCGCACCGCCGGGATATTCTCGACGCGATACGCCTCTGCGAGAAGGTCTTCGTGCTCACCCAACAGTGCTGCCAACAACGCGCCTGCTCGTTTGCGGCGGTCATCGAAGGAGCGAATCCAATGCTCGGCGAGTTGTGTTGACTGTCCGCGCGGCAGATGACGTTCGGCGAGAAGGACATCAGAATACACGGCTCCTTCCTGATCAGATACCGGCTGGTCGAGCAGCTGACTCAGTTCACCAGCATCGACTTGCCGCAACCGCCAGGCCGCAAGCGCGCGTCTGCCACGACTACCGTTCGCATCAGCAAAGGCCTGTTGGGCCTGTTCGTATTCGAGGTTCGGGCTGCGCGCCTGCCGGGCATACTCCGCTGGACGATTGCCTTCGCGCGCGAGGCGATCAAGTTCGTTCCACGATGCTGTGTCCACCCCATGCCGGAGAACACTCGCGCGCGGAAGAAACCTGTCATCGGCGATGGCGCGCATCGCTTTGATGATGTCACTCGTGTCGTCTGGTGACCGAAGAACGCGCGCGAGCAGTGCTGCTTCGAGAAGGTCAGGCTCGGCGTGTGATTCGATCTCAGACGATGGCTCGATACCAACGATGCCGCATGCGAGCAGCCATGTTCGCTGCAGCGATCGCGGTGCGCCGGTCAGGTCGAGTACAGCAATCGCTGCCGGGTCGTGCGCCGCGAGCCAACTGATAGCAACATCCAGTGACTTGCGGGCAATGTCGTTATGCGCTGACGTCAGCAGCGGCTGGATACATTCTGTGAACATACCCGCTGTGACTGCTGCTGCCTCGCGCAGTCCCGGCGCATCTCTGAGAAGTGCTAGCGCCATCTGCTGCGATGTGTGATCATCTTGCTGCGTGCGCAGTCGGATGGTTCGAATGAGCAGCGATTCGGGCTGGTGATGCCAGCCCCACAGATCGAGGCGGCGCAGTGCATCGGCGGCATCAAGCAATGCAGTCTCATCCGATGACGTGAGTGAATCAAGCCGTGTATTGATTGCTTCAAGTGATCGCGCCGCTCGCGGCAGTCCTGCTGCATCAGTTGCCCACCATACCCAGGCAGCTTCACGTTTCGCGGCATCCAACGAGCCAATCGCATCGAGCATGCGGTGATGCTGAATCGTCGGCGCGACGAGCAAAGCAACGGCCAGCCCGATCAGGGCAGCCAGTGAGAGCGTCAGCCATATTCGTGTTCGTACTTGCATTGGAAATCACCCGTGCAGTTCATCAGTGTTTCGATGGTCAAGGTGGCAGGAATAATCACCGGCTGCAAACATCACTCGTGAAGTATACTCATGTGTGCCATGTTGTGCAGGAGCCCTCGACGTCTCCGAGAGTGTACTTCTGCACAAATGAAACATTTGGAATACTGAGCAGTTGGTCGCTGTTCACCTGGTCAGAGCATGGCCGCAACAAGGCATTGCGCAATGACGATGGTCTTGAAGGGAACCTGTGATTGGCCACTCCAATACCCGAATCCGCAAGAAAACATGGATGCGTTATGCAGCGAGTGCGCTGTTCGTTCTTGCCGCACTTCTTTTGATGCAGGCCTTGCCGACTGGTCAGTGGATCGATGCGACTCGTTCGTGGGTGGAGTCGACCGGTCCGTGGGGGCCATTGATTTTTTCTGCAGTTTACGTGATCGCAGTGATTGCGCTCGTACCAGGCTCGGCTCTGACATTCGCTGGCGGCGCGCTGTTCGGCCTGCTTTGGGGAACAATCATCACTTCGGTCGCATCGAATGTCGGCGCAGCATGCGCGTTTCTCATTGCACGGTATCTCGCTCGAAGTCGGGTGCAGCAGCTTGCTGCTGAAAGCTCGAAGTTCAAGGCGATGGATGATGCGATTGCAGAGGGTGGCTGGAAAATCGTCGCTATGCTGCGCCTCTCGCCGGCGGTACCGTTCAACCTTCAGAACTATCTTTACGGGCTGACACAGATTCGTTTCTGGCCATGTGTGCTTACGAGTTGGCTGGCGATGCTTCCCGGCACGTTCATGTACGTGTATTTCGGGCATATCGGTGTGTCTGCCGCATCAGGCGCGAGCGGTGGCGCAGATGAGGGAGGTCGGTCAACGCTCGAGTGGATTGCGCTGAGCGTCGGGTTGCTTGCCACCATTGCGCTCACGGTGTACCTGACGCGTCTTGCTCGCCGCAAGCTGCAAGCGCAGACCGAAATTGCTGAGGCAGATACTGGACCGACTGAAACCAAAGCAGATGATCAGGCCCGTCAAACCAACAATAATGCATCAACTCGCCCGCCGATGCGCGAGTGGATATTGCTCGCAGCCGGCGCGCTTGCAGTCGCTGGCGCCATCGTGGCGATCTTCTTTTCTGATTCAATCGAACAATGGTTGACCACATGACGACACAGACCGCTTCCACAATCGATCGACGCCTGGTGCAGGTGCGCCCGTACGAGGGACACAATGTCGAACTCGTTGCCAACGTGCATCCGCAGGATTGGGTCAATCCGGCGCCGGCGGAGAAGTACCACATGGTCGTGATCGGCGCTGGCACGGCCGGTCTTGTGACCGCTGCCATCTGCGCGAATCTCGGTGCGCGTACAGCGCTGATTGAACGTGACCTCATGGGCGGCGACTGCTTGAATGTCGGCTGCGTTCCGTCGAAAGCAATTATCCGCTGCGCGCGGGCGGCGCACGAAGCCCGGCATGCCGACGCGTTTGGTATTGCAATCGATGGGCCCGTTGAGGTCGACTTTGCCGAGGTTATGGACCGAATGCGGCGCCTGCGAGCGTCGATCAGCAAGCATGACTCGGTTCAACGTTTCAGCGAGATGGGCATTGACGTGTTTCTGGGTGAAGGTCGATTCACGTCGACTGAGACGATCGAGGTCGCGGGAGCCACGCTTCGTTTTGCAAGGGCCTGTATTGCGACCGGCGCCCGCGCCGCTGCCCCCTCGATCGAAGGTCTGGAAGAAGCGGGATATCTCACGAACGAATCACTCTTCTCGCTCACGCAACTGCCGCGACGGCTGGCGGTGCTCGGAGGCGGGCCGATCGGATGCGAGATGGCACAAGCGTTCGCGCGGCTCGGTTCGGAGGTTCATCTGATTGAGCGGGGAAGTCATGTGTTGTCGCGCGAGGATGCTGAAGCGGCAGCCGTCGTGCAGCAAGCGCTCAAAGATGATGGCGTGACACTGCATCTGAATGCGTCGCTGACGCGTGTGTCTCGGTCGAAGGATGGCACACGGCAGGCAACACTCTCATCGGATAATGATGAGCAGGCTATCGAAGTGGATGAGGTGCTGGTTGCCACTGGGCGGGTGCCAAACATTGAAGATCTCGCGCTGGACGAGGCAGGGGTTGCATACGACGAACGAACGGGGGTGCAGGTGGATGATCGGTTCCGTACCACGAACAATCGCATCTATGCCGCCGGTGATGTCTGCTCGCGATACCAGTTCACACATGCAGCCGACTTCATGGCGAGGGCGGTGGTGCGCAACGCGCTGTTCTTCGGCCGTGAGAAGCTCAGTGATCTCGTCATTCCATGGTGCACGTACACGCAGCCGGAGATTGCCCACGTGGGGCGATATCCGCATGAACTTGATGAGGCCGGGGTTGCGTATGAGACAATCAACGTACCGCTCGCGGACAACGACCGGGCGCTGCTTGAAGGAGACACGGCCGGTTTCCTGAAGGTTCATTACAAACGCGGGTCTGATGTACTGCTCGGTGCGACGCTGGTAAGCAATGATGCAGGCAACATGATCGGCGAACTGTCGCTTGCCATGACCAGCAAGATTGGTCTCAATAGCCTCTCCAGCACGATTCATCCGTATCCAACGGTTGCAGAGATCATCCGCAAGGCAGGCGATGAACATGGGCGAGCGCGCTTGACGCCACTCGTGCAGCGGGTGATTGATCTGATTCTCCGCTGGCGCGGGCGGTGATCGGGTTTGCGGGGTCTATGATGTGACCATCGTCAGGAGATGCATCAATGACTGAACAGACCGGTGATGTAACCACGCTCGTGCAGGTGGCAACCGAGATTGAAGCTGAAGCGATCGCAGCCGCGCTGGAGGATCATGACATTCGTGCGGAGACCGCAGGTGGGTATACCGCCGGGTTCCGGGCTGAAGCGCCGGGCATGGTGCGCATCCTCGTGCGGACGGAAGACCTTGCCAAGGCGCGCGTGGCACTCGAACAGATACAGAAAGACCGGGCTGAGATTGACTGGTCGAAGGTCGATATCAGCGGCAAAGATGGCGACGACGCCTGACGCTCACGGCACCCGCCATCATCGCCCCTGATAGCCCGTGTTCAGCATCGCGTATTCGATGATGTTCCCGAACAGGTCGCGTGCTGATTGCGGGTTGTAGCCGACGATGTTCCAGCCGGGCTGATCGAGCAGACCGTGCGTGAGATCTTCGCGGCTGAAGATAATGCGCGGTTCTCCCTCGATGCCCATCGCACGCAACCGAGGTGTCAACTCGCGGGAACCGAACTGCTCCAATGCGAACGGACGATATTGAACACGCGACAGATTGGGTGCGGTGTCCGATCGATCACCCGTGATGAGTTCGTGTCGCAGCATTGTTTGAATCGGTTGATTGAAGAGATTTGCAGCCATTTGTTCTGCAGAGAGTGTGAACTCACCGAGCCCACCGGGCGTGTCGAAGAGGATCGTTCCGCCGCTTTGCACATATTTCCGGACGGCCTCGCGCTCTGCCTCGGAGAATTCATGCGCGTCGATACCGCTCACGTGCACGAGCATTGGTGTCACATCGAGATCGCCGATGGAATGCAACGGCCTGTCAAGCAGTCGTAGTGAAAGGTCGCGCGTGTCTGCCAGGTATGCCTCGAGTGAATCGTGTGCGCGCGGCTCAGGTTTCCAGTTGCCAGAGTGGATCGCGCGCACGATGACGGCTTCGCGGACGCCGGATGCATCCTTGCTGACTTCATAGACATGACGGGCCAGCCGCGGGCGTGCGCGGTTCATTTCTGATGCGTAGAAGAAGATGTTCGCTGCGACCTGGTACTCGGTCGGATTGGAACGATCTCGAGTCTGGAAAGTGCGCGATAGGTCGGTGTTGCTGATGATGATCAACTCGCGCACGCCGTTGGAGAGAGCCTTGAGCCGGGGCTTGCGGCCGCGGGTTGGTGTGATCGTGAAGATCGGATGATCATCAGGCAGAACCCGCCACTCGTATTGTGGATACATCAGCGTGCCAGCGGTTTCGATGGACTTTGCAAAGGAGTCTCTCGATCCTTCGTTGACAGCAAGCAGAGTGCCGCCGAGGTCGAGGTACCGCTTGAGTTTGTTGAGTTCGGGCACATCCGGGCGGTCAGGTGGAGCGGCATCCATGGGCAGTTCACCCGATGCGCGTTTGTCGAGGAAGTCGCGCACTTCTCGTTTGAAAGCCGCTGGGTTCACGTCCACATTCGCAAGCCAGGGCAGTGGTTCATCCGACGCGAGATACGCGAGCGGTGCGTCGAGCCAGTCTTCCGGCCGTGCGTCGAAGTCCACGATCTGCCAGATAACATTGGTTTCCGTGAAATCGCGAATGGACGTTGTAAGGTTGGCGACGTCGCGTGGGCGGTTGTTCCACGCAAGCCCGTCAATCTGCAACTTGTTGATGACGACGGGCACACGGCCGCGGCTGAGGAACATGAGTGCAAACGCGAGGTGATGATTATTGATGGAAGGACCGCGCCCCTCGGCGCGGTCATACACGGTCATTGTGCCCGTCGTCGGGTTCCACTCACAGATACGTCGGATCAGCTCTGCTGCTCCTTCGCGGAACCAGTCGTGTTCGCCGAAGAACTTATATCCACTGGCCAGGCCCACGCGTTCGACGCCGTACAGGTAGTAATAGAAGTCCGCGTTTCGGCCGGGATGGCTCGTCGGGGAAAAGTTCTGCTCCATCCATTGGAGACCGAGTTCGATGGACCGGTTATTGCGCCCGGCCCGACTGTCCGCATCGACTGCTTCCGCCGCGTGCAGAAAATCCTGCGTGATGAAGAGCACAGTCAGGCCTGCGGCTGTCATACTGCCGCGCGGCGGCGCGCTGTCCGCTTTGTAGTTCCACGCGCCATTGGCCAGTTGGCAGTCAATGAATGCATCTTCAAACATCTGCCAGTAGCGTGGTTCGATCTCGATGCCTCGCTTGGCCGCTTCCCACAGGCCGAGAATCGCGTACTGCCTCAGCGAGTTATCTTTGCGACCCGTGTTCGGATTCATGTCGTAATCCCAGCCGACGGCTCGCTCGCTGAATGCGCCGAGAAGCCACTGAGTGTCGTCGCTGAGTTTATCCCGAAACCGATTGGGCAGTTGCGCCCAGACATGGGTGCGAAGCGCCCGGGCGTATGTACCCTGCATGGGCAGTTGCATGAGATGATCGACGGCGTCGCGCAGGCGCGGGCTCTGGTACGATTCGCCCGCGTAGAGAAGTGACAGCACAGCAATCGCTGTGTATCCGCCGCCCTGTGATTCTTCTCCATGCTTGACATAGGTCCACTGCTTCGGATCCCAGAACGTCTCCGGCTGCTTGCGAGCGTAGGTCTCTTCGATCATCGCCTCGATGGCCTTCTGAACGTGCTCATCGGTGAGCGTTTCAGATGTGATAATCTGTTGAGCGGGCGCGCTGCGCGCAAACACTGCAAGCAGCGCAAGTGCAGTGAATCGAGAGAGCGAAATGAAGAGGCGCATTCGCGGCATGGTTACCAACCGAGATACATGATGCGTGGCGAGGCAAGTTCGTTCACAAACGTGCGCAGATCGTCGGCGGTCATATCGCCAAGCCGCGTGCTCGTCGAGGTGCTGCCGGGCGGGGTGTCCTTGATCAGCCAGCCGCCGAGCAGTTGGGGAGGCCAGCCCAGACGGATCACATCAGCCGATCCGACTGCCACGCCGAGCCGCTGCTCCGTGATCGTGATCGCATCATCGAGGTAGCCGATGCCATCGATGAGTTTGTTGACGACTGCTTCCTGCGCCTGATAGATCGAGCCGTCAGCAAGCGAACGCGCTTCAGATACATCAAGTTTGCTGGCCCGGCCGGTAGCAACGCGATCGATGAATGTCTCGTACGATGCATCAAGTGAGGAGATGACTTTCGCGCGGTCGCGTTCATTCCACGATCGAAACGCATCGTTGGCGACGTCTTTGTTCGGTGAGCCGGTCGCCACGAGCGTGACTGGTTCAACGCCGACCTTCTCCATCAATCCTTCGAACGTGACGATCTGCGCGATGACGCCGATCGAACCCGTGACGCATGTGGGCTGGGCGATGATGTGGTCCGCAGCGCAGGACACGTAGTACCCGCCGGATGCTGCCATGCCGCCGTAACTGGCGATCACCGGGAGCCCTGCGTTGCGAAGGCGTTCGATTTCGTACCAGATTTCGTCGGATGCTGTGACGCCGCCGCCGGGGGAATCAACCCGCAGAATCACTGCATCAAAGTCGCCTGAATCGAGGATGTGAGCGACCGCATCCTGAACGAATGCAGCCTTGCGCCCGTCGATCACACCCTCAACCGGGAGGATGGCGATCGTCGCTCGGCCGGTGCCGTCGCGCCAGGTGCCTTCGACGATCGACGAGTTTGCACCGGTACTCGCGAACATCACGGCGATGCCCAGAACCAGCCCGACCGTGAAGACGAAACCGAACATGCACAGGCCCGCAATGATGCCAACTGCTCGGCCAAGCCCGCCTGGCCTGGTCTGAATGTGCACGACTTGTGGCGTTGCCTGCATCGGATGCATTCCTGCGTGTGGCTGGTGTGCGTCGGGCATGGTCAGTCACTCCTCGTGTAGCGTCGCTCGCTGCCGTTCGGTCGGCACGGGCAGTCAGTGCATCCTATCGTACTCGGCTGCTCTGGCGTTGCCTGATCCGCGAAACCGCTGAGTAGGGAGTGCTGCTGCCGTATGACCAAAGCCCGTCCGGACAACTATCTCGAACCCTATCGCGAAGCAGTGCGCGAGCATGGTGCTGGGTTCGTCGCGACACTCTGGGGAAACGAGCGAACCCAGCGGCTCCGATTCGATGTGTGTCTCGACCTCATCGGGCCGCTCGATAATTGCACCGTCATGGATGTCGGTTGCGGCCGGGGCGATCTTGCAGTCCACATGATTGATCAGAGAATCGCGTTCGGCAGGTACGTCGGGCTCGATGCCCTGACTGATCAGATTGAAGCGGCACAGCAGCGCGGGCTGGAGCGGTGTGCGTTTCACACAGCTGATTTCGTCGCAGATGCGGCTTCGCTCAATGTCTGCGAGCCAGATTTTGCGATCATTTCCGGCACGCTGAACACGATGGATGACCCAACCGCACGCGAGCTGGTAAGCCGATGCTTCGATCGGGCGGCTCAGGGCGTCGTGTTCAACTTCCTGTCCGATCGGCCGCATCCGAAGTGGGCCGGCCGCGATCTCACGCCTGCTCGCCGCTTCGATACGCTCGACTGGCTTGACTGGACGATGCGGCAGACGAGTCGTGTCGCCTTCACCCAGGCCTACCTCGATGGCCATGACGCAACGATCCTCATGCTGCATAATGAAACGACATGACTACCCGCCACAACATGCAGAGACCAGCAATCGAGCGGAACGACCAACCCGACGCACACGTGCGCTTTCGAGTTCTCTGGGGCATCTACATTCTCGTGATTCTCGCGCTCGGGCTCGGCCGCACGATCGAGAAGGTGGTGCGTGATTCCGGCGGGCTGCCGAGCCGATATGGCCCTGCGCTGGGAGCGACAGTCATTGCAATCGGCGTTGCCGGCTACGCACTGTCGAAACCGGTCGGCCGCCGCTGGCTGTGGCGTGTGGTGCTTGTCCTTGCCTTTCTTGGGATGTTGGCTCTGTTTGCACTCGAGTGCATTGTCCTGCTTACGGATGACGCCCCCTGGCGCATCCATGCGATGATCATTGCCGGCTCCGTCCTGCTGATCCCGGCCCAGATCGCGTTGTACCGCTATGTGATGCGATGGCCCGCGTGACGAACACCCACGGGCTGACACCGGCC
Source organism: uncultured Isosphaeraceae bacterium (assembly GCA_964631295.1). Lineage (GTDB taxonomy): Bacteria > Planctomycetota > Phycisphaerae > Phycisphaerales > SM1A02 > CAZVXI01. Next base: position 3,800 of record CAZVXI010000029.1, on the reverse strand, counting down.
GCCCTTCATTGATCGTGCCAGTTGCAGCGGCGCGAAGCCGGTCGTACCCTCACGGCATGGCAATTCTCGTCTTCGAACACAGTGCGACCGGCGGCATTGCCCGTCTGGGCGCGACTCTCCGTGAACATGGCCATCGAATCCGCACGATTCGTGTGCACGCGGACGATGCCATGCCCGTCGACCTCGATGATGTTCACGGCATCGTTGTGACGGGCGGCAACCAGCATCCATGGGATGAGCTCGACTGGATTCGGGCTGAGGAAGACCTGCTTCGTCAGGCGCAGGTTGCCGGCCTGCCAATCGCCGGCATCTGCCTCGGCAGTCAGATACTCGCCACCGCGCTCGGCGGCACGGCGGAGAAGATGGACGCCGGGATCGAACTCGGCTGGCATGATGTCAGTCTCACACCCATCGGCCGGGAAGACCCGCTCCACGCGGGCATCGCCTGGAATGCGAAGATGTTTCACTGGCATCGCGCCCATGTCACCCAGCTACCGCCCGATGCGCGGCTGCTTGCATCGTCAGGCTCGTGCAAAGTGCAGGCGTGGGCGCTCGGGACCAATGTCTATGGCTTTCAGCATCATCCCGAAGTTCGCCCTGACATGATCCAAGACTGGATGGACGACGACCCGGGTGACCTGGAAGAAGCGGGCATCACGCGCGAACAACTTTTCGAGCAGACACAGCAGCACTGGGCGACCTTCGAGCGGCTGACCGATCGGCTCTTTGAGGCCATTTCGCTGCTGCTCATGCCTGTCGACCGCCGCTACCAGGGCATCGCCAAAGCCATTCACCACTGATGAGAGCAGTCACCGCAATCTCCGCGCTGCTGGCGAGCATGCGCAGAAGCGATCTCACGAATCGAGATCATCCACGGAACGCACGCGCCGGATCGGATACGTCACGCCGACGCTGATGTGCTCATCAAAGAAGTTCCACGCGACCAGCCCGTCTTCCGACTGCGGCTCGAGTATGTACACCGCAAGCGTGCCCAGCGGCTGGGCGGTGCGCACGATGAATGACCCGCGCAGCGCATCATGGCTCGCACGCGCTGCCGTCGCATCGCACAACACGTTGTGATGACCCTGGAACGCCATCCGCGCACGGTCAATCTCCGTGATGGTATATTCATCAACGGCAGCAGCGCCTTCGAACGGCTCAACTTTAATGCCGTGCTGCTTCAGTTTTTCCACGATGTGTTCGAGCCCCGGCTCGATGATGTACGCGAACGGCCGGACGACACTCAATGTTGGCTCAAACTGTCCGAGATGCACGACAGAGTAATCCTCCGGCTCATCCAGCCGCAAGCGTCGGCCGTTCTCAGTCCGCTCTTCCTTCCAGCCCTTGATGATCGCAGGCCTGCGGTACGCAGCGGGGCGGTGGCGGATACCTACCGTGTCCGTCGGCTGCGGATTGCGACCCGCTTCGATCGTCCATTGCCGAGCTTCATCATGAATCGCCTGCATCTGTGCGTGATTCTCCGATGTGTATTGCAGCACATCGCGCACAAACTCGCGGGTGCATAGCACACGATCCCTGAACGGCGCGTATGCATACGCCTCGGAAAGTATATTCATATGATTGCGCAGCCCGTGGTACGGCCCGCCGAATCGCGGCTGGGCGGAGTACGTCGTCCACGTCGTGCGGTTGCGATTGAAGTTGCCGTAGTAGAATGTTTCGTATCCGGTTCTCTCGAGCAGTCGCTCCCGCACCGTCGGCAGCAGTTCATCAGCAACAAAGCGGCGCGGACCTGCGTGGCCGGACGGGTTCAGCGGGTAATCGAACGTCAGTGTCAGCCGATGATACGAACCGTTGGTCGTGTGCAGGTCCATGCTCACCAGCGGGTCCCATTCATTGCAGAACGCAACCATCGCGCGGGCTTCGGGCGATTCAAGCTTGACGTAATCGCGATTCAGATCAAGCCCCTGCGCATTGGGCCGCTGCCCCATCTCGATCGGCCCGTTCTGCCCGCGCCGGTTGACAGCATTGGCTGCGAAGCGCTCATTGCCATCCGCGTTATAGATCGGCGCGAACACGAGGATGAGATTCTCCAGCAACGGATGACCGGGATCGAGCGCAATCTCTCTCGCGAGCATCATCACCGCTTCCTTGCCGCACACTTCGCCCGCATGAATGTTCGCGAAGATGAACGCCACCGGCTTGCCGGATTGCTTCGCCTGCTGGGCATTCTCGATCGGCGGGTTGGCGAGGAAGATCAACGGGATATCCCGGCCTTCATTCGTCACGCCCAGCACGCCCGTCCGCATGATCTCCGAACGCTGCCCGATGCGTTCGATCAGCGATATCACCTCATCGTACGTTGCTGTGCGCTCATAGCCCGACGCTTCGGCAACCGTGAGCAGTTCCTCGGGAACATCCGCCGTATTCTGAACTGCTGCCCCTGTCGACACAGCGAACAGCAATCCGACAATCAGCCCCGCAACAACACGCATCAACACCATCGGTCAATCTCCATCAAAGGTCAGCCGTTATACCAGTTGCCCGCCGCCGCGTCGCGGATCGAACCGGAACACGCAAATGCCTGGTACGATGTGCGGCAACGGGCAAGCTGCCAACCGCCGACCACCAACAACCGACCACCGACAACCGAGAACTCCAAATGACCCCTGATGAAGCCCGCACGATCATGCACGAGTGGACGCAGTCCGAAGCGCTGCGTGTGCACATGGAATGCGTCGCCCTGTGCATGGCCGCGTATGCAGACATCCACGCGCCTGAGGAGAGGGACCGCTGGTTCATCGCAGGCCTGCTGCATGATTTCGATTACGAGCAGCACCCCACGCTTGACAAACATCCGACCGATGGCGTCGCCTGGCTGCGCGAACATACCGATCTCGATGATGATCTGCTCGCCACCATTCTCGCGCACGCTCCGCACACCGGCGAGCCGCGCGACACCATCATGAAAAAGTGCATCTTCGCAGTGGATGAACTGGCCGGCTTCATCGTCGCGTGCGCAAAGGTCAGGCCCGCAGGCATCAGCGACATGCAGGCCAAGAGCGTGAAGAAGAAACTCAAAGACAAGGCCTTCGCCGCCGCTGTGTCGCGCGAAGATATTCAGCAGGGCATCGAAGAACTCGGCATCGACCCGACCGAACACATTCAGCGATGCATCGATGCCATCAAAGCAGATGCGCAGCAGCTTGGCGTGTAGATTGTCATCCCCGTCATGCCTGCCAGCGGCCCCGTCATGCCTGCGCACGGCCCCGTCACGCCTGCGAACGGCCCCGTCATGCCTGCGAACGCAGGCATCCACGGATCGGAGAAAAAGATTCACTAGACAGGTCGCTGAGATCACAGAAAGAGCTGGGAGCCGCCGAGCAGGGCAGGGGCCGATAGCAGAGAACTGACAGCCAGGAGCCCCGCGTGCATGGATGCACAGGTTTGACAGGATGCTACTCTATTGGGTGAAAGGGGGCGACCATGTCGCGAACGCAAGTCTGTCTTGGGTGCAAAGAGGAACTTCCGGTCAACGCGTTCCCTCGGGACGGGAATGGCAAGCGCATCGCGTATTGCAAACCCTGTGTCGAAACCGCGACCCGCAAACATGAAGCGGAGATTGAAAAGCAGACGCGTGCCGCAGACGAAGCAAACCGTCGTGCCGAAGATGCGGAACAGTGGCGGATGATGGTGCACGCGCATGAGGATGCCCGCCAGAAACAGGAGAATATTCGAAATGCCGCGTTGCAGCCACCGGAGCGGACGCTGAAGGGCGTTGATGCGCTGCCGACATCGGGCAAAGCCATCACATCAATGGTGCTGGGTATCTGTTCGATTGT
>CAZVXI010000028.1:3924-28484 GCA_964631295.1 uncultured Isosphaeraceae bacterium | reverse complement strand
GGGATTTCACGACCATCGAGCCGATGCGGCCGTGGTATTCAAAGAGCTGGCTCGATCGCCACGCCCGCTACGAACAGGGCATCTTCAACGACTGACCCTGAAGCTCCGGCACTCGACAGAGAAGGCTCCCATCTGCGTTGCCACGCCGGCATTTCGGGATGTTTGACAGGTGATGTAGCACCGGCTACACTATACGAATGTAGCTTGTACTACATTCCTCAAATAACTGGAGTCTCCCAATGAACCGTCACCTTCCTGTTCTCCTGTGCATCAGTTGCCTTGCCTTGGCGTCGAATGTCGCGATCGCCCAGGATCTGGCAGCGTCAGACCCCTACACGCTCTTGAATCCGAAGCCACGTGAACTCTGGCGGCCACTCAGCGCCGACAGACCCGACTTCACCGAAAGCCCGTTCACTGTGGACCCCGGCGCCGTGCAGCTCGAGATGAGCTTCTTCGATTACACCCGCAACGGCAGCGCTGAGACACTGACAATCGCACCAGTGAACCTCAAGCTTGGTTTGCTTGACGATGTCGATCTTCAGCTTGTGTTTGATCCCTACGTGCACGATGACGATACCACGCAAACACGCGATGGCATCGGCGACAGCCAGGTACGGCTGAAGATCAACTTCTGGGGCAACGACGGCGGCGCGACTGCCTTCGCATTCATGCCGTTCATCAAGATACCAACTGCATCCAGCGGGTTGGGCAATGATCACGCCGAGGGCGGACTCATCTTTCCGTTCGCAACAGACCTTACGGACAGCATCGGCCTTGGTTTGATGTTCGAGACGGACTTCGTGTATGACGCAACCGATGATGGCTACGACACCGAGTTCGTGACTACTGGGGTACTCGGGTTCGACCTGTCCGATGATGTCGGCGTGTATGTCGAAGGGATCGGCATCGCCAGCACCGACTCTGCAACGGATTTTCGTGCTCTCTTTGGCACTGGCGTCACATATGCTGCCCGGCCTGACCTGGTTTTCGACGTCGGCGTGAACTTCGGCCTCACTGGCGACGCGGATGATGTCAATATATTTGCTGGCGTCACACTGCGATTCTGAGGCGGATCGATATCAGAAATCCAGCCAGACGCCTTCAAACGACTGATGTGTTGTTGTGCGTCAGCGTGACGGTCCGCCAGTTGTCGCGGGCTGGATCGCCCGCGCGGCAGGTATGTACCTTCACGTGACATCGTGCCGCAGAACAGCACACCGTGCATGCGCATATTGTAGATCATCTCGCCTGAATGCGCGCTGCGCAGTTGCAGCACCGGATTGACGACGCCACGCAACTCGGTCATCGGCAGGTGCCACAAGCCGCGCTCGGCAATCGCCGCTACGGAATCTTCACCGCCATGCGCGGGTCGGCGACGAGTTCGAACGGAATCGAGTGCTCAGCCAGCGCATCGGTGTTCTCGTCGCGCACGCGGATTTTGAAGTAGTATTTCCCGACAGACAGCGCCTTGGGAAGCGTGACAATCTGCACGGTGAAGAAGTCGTGGCGCTGTTTGCGGCTGACATCGACCGCTTTCTGCCAGGGCTCGCTCCACACCGGCAGTCCGTCGCGATCGGAATAGATCGTCAACTCCTGCGAGAGTTCCGTCACCCAGTCGCCCTTCTCGTTGGTGCGACTGTTGAAGTTCTCGATCTCGATGTACACAACTGCCTGCTGCTTTTCCTGAGCCATGAAGGCGTACTTGTTGAACGGCGTGTAATCGCCGAATCCGCGCACGGACGTGCACAGCGCAGCCGCGGCGATCTGCAGCGGTGGCGTCTGGTCGAGTGCTTCACGCAGGTCGTTGAGTGATTCGGTCAGCACTTCATCCGCTTCGCGTGAGCCATCGAGTTCTCGTCCGAGCGTTGCGAAGAAACGCTGGAACTGGCTGAGTACTTCCCGCTCCCGATCGGTCAGTCCGGGGATCGCTGACGGCTCGATCGCGCGATCCGGATCAACCATCGAGGTCGCAGCGATGACGAGCAGTTCACGCAGCGGCATGTCTGCATAGGCTGCCTGCTGATAGAGTTCGCGTGAGAGGTCGACGACGACCTGCTCGAGTGAGGTCGGCGCGAGCGCCTCTACCCCGCCGCCCAACTCATCGCGCTCAGTCGGTTGCTCGGCTGACTGTTGTTTGGATGATTCGGCACGCTCCAGTTGGCCACCGGGCTCGTCGGCATCTTGCGGGTCCGCGCGCGGCGCTGCCGGTTCAATACGATCCGGAAAGTCTGCCACTTCCAGGTCGTGTGCCTGTTGTTCCGGCCGGGCGAGCACTTTCTCAGAAGATCCACCAGCGTCATCTCGAGGCGCACCGCCCGAGACGCTCGGCGGGGGGATCACGTTCGTGGTTCCACCGGTCCCGTTCCAGACGATCGGCGGTGCCTTGCCGCCGTTGCTGCTGGAAGCCCGGCGGACAGGCTGCTGAGGAGCAGCATCGTGAAAATCAACCTTGTTGCCCGGCTCACCGGACGGATGCTGCCGTTGCTGGCGCTCGCGACGATGTTGGAGGAAAGCTTCGACATCGCGTTCAGCCAGGGCGTACAGGTCATCATCGGCGGCGGAGCTGCGTTGCGGCGAGTGCTGCGTGTCGGACGCGTCTGCGAGGTGTGGCTTCGAGCCGTGATCAACAAACGCCGGGCGCTGTTCAGCACGATCCGGCCCACAACCGACGATCAAGACGGCCGAGACGGCGACGATCGCCGACAGGCGGATTCTGCATGGGAATGGGGATGCCGGGGCGCTCATGGCGCGTGCGTGCCTCCTTGCACTTCTTCAGATCGCCGTCCATCCTTGACGGCTGCCGAGGTGTCGAGCGGTTTTCGCCATGGTTCGGCGAAATCGGCCGATTCGGTCAGTCGGCAATCATCGTATCGGCCAGCAGTATGGTTGTGGCTTCAAGACTTCGGCGAATATCTCCCCTGCCGGACTTCACGTACTGATCGCCGCGCACCGCCTGCTCGAATAATCGCGCACAGGTTGGCGGGGCGGTTCCACGGGCGGCCCGCGTGAGCAAATCGCCCGATCGTCCCCACAGCCGCAGTTCTTTGTTGATGACGCCCGGCGGCATTCCCTGCTTGAGCATGGCCGATGCAGCGTGCATTTTGCGCGTGAGATCCATGAGTGACCATGCGAGCGGCTCGTACGCCACGCGCGAAACATCCAGCAACTCCCCAAGCTTCGACGCCGCATATCCCGGGTTTCCTGTGAGGACCGCTTCCTGGATCATCCAGCCGGCCTCGTCACGCGACAGGCCGGTCATCTCCATGACCGTTCGCTGGGTAATCTGCCCGCCGGGGCCGACGAACGTGGCGAGCTTTTTGAGTTCCTGGTCGAGTCTGTCGAGTTGCGGGCCAAGCCGCTCAACGAGCATGCTCGCTGTGGGCCGATCAATCTCGGCTTCGTGCTGTTTCACGCAGCGATTGATGCACCACTTGACAGCCATGGGCGCATCAACTTCCTTGCAGTCGAGGATCGCGCCGCCGGCCTTTCTGATCTTCTTATCGAGATTGCCCGGCCGCCAGGTTTCTGCCCGCAGCAGCAGGGTCGCATCGGGGACAGGGTTCTCTGCATAGGCCTCCATCGCCGGCCTGCGCGAAGCTCGCTTGCCGCTGCCAGCATCATCCTCGTCCTTGTCGTCGTCGCTATCACCATCGCCGCTGCCGCCGGGCGTGATGAAGGCGTCTGCATGATCGAGAATCACGAGTTTGTGTTGCTGCATGAGCCCGTAGCTGCGAAGTTCGTCGAGCACGGTAGCAAGATCCACAGTCCGGCCGTCGAACTCGAACACCTCGACGCCGCCAAACTGCTCTTCCAGCATCTCGCGCAGGTCCTGGGTGTAGCGGAGCCGTTGAAACTGCTCGCGACCCTTGAGGACAACGATCCGCATCGACGCATCCAGCGTGACGGACTTCCTGCTCGTTTTCGAACCTCGCTTGGCCACCGAAGCGATGGTACCGTCGATCCGACGGAGTCGCTCGAAATGGGCGGCCATCGGGCAGAGTTGGTGATACGATTCACAAACACCGGAATCGATCAATGGCGGTCGATTTGACTCAGAAACCCACGTGCCGCAGCGTCCATCGCGTCGGCACTCGACAGCAGGCAGCAAGCAACACCCATGGGCACGATCACGATCAACGGCAGGCAATGCGAGTTCGAGGACGGCCAGCTCATCCTCCAGGTCGCCCTCGACCACGAAATCGAGATCCCGCATTACTGCTATCACCCGTCGCTTTCGGTCGTGGCCAACTGCCGCATCTGTCTCGCCGAAGTCTGGGCGCCGAACCCGCGCAACGATGGCAAGCTCGAACCGCTGCCCAAGCTCATGCCCACCTGTCAGACTCCCGCGGGCGATGGGCAGATCGTGCACATCAACAGCCCGAAAGCCATCGCCAACCAGAAGTCTGTGATGGAGTACCTGCTCATCAACCACCCCGTCGACTGCGCGGTGTGCGATCAGGCAGGCGAGTGCCACCTGCAGGATTACTCCTATCAGTACGGCCGGGGCCAGGCGCGCTTCCAGGAACAGAAGATCAAGCAGCCAAAGAAGAAGCTCGGCAAGCATGTGCTGCTTTACTCCGACCGATGCATCATGTGCACGCGCTGCGTGCGCTTCACACGCGAAGTCACCGGCACGGGCGAACTCATCGTCGACGGTCGGGGCGCGTATGAGCAGATCGATGTCTTCCCCGGCGTCGCGCTCGACAACGAACTGTCAGGCAACGTCATCGACATCTGCCCGGTTGGCGCTCTGCTTGATGACGACTTCCTCTTCCAGCAGCGCGTGTGGTACCTCACGAGTACGCCCTCAATCGACGGGCTCACGTGCTCCGGCGACAACATCTCTGTCGAGCACAACAAGGGCGTGGTGTACCGCATCAAGCCGCGTGTGAATCTGGACGTGAACCGTTACTGGATCACCGATGAGCTGCGCTACGGGTGGAAGTTCGTTCACAGCGAGCATCGCATCACCATGCCAAGCGTCAAGGGCGAAGACCCGTTCGATGAAGTTGAAGCTCCGCTCGCCTACGAAGCTGCATACGCACGGGCAGGCGAGTTACTCAGCGAATCGAAAAAGTCCGCCTTGATGATCAGCCCGATGCTGAGCTGCGAAGATGCGTATATCCTCGGGACCCTGATCAAGCAGCTCGCAGACGATGTCGTGGTCGGCATCGGGCCGGTGCCCGTCGATGGCGAAGACAAAACCTTCCGCGATGGATTCACGATGTACGCCGAGAAGGCCCCCAACGCGCGCGGCGTGCGGCGTGTGCTTGAAGCGATCTTCGGCGAAGTCCATGATGCTGACGAACTGCTCAAGAAAGTCGCGCGCAGCAAGACCATCGAAACGGTGCTGCTCACCGGCAACTATCCGAGCGACTGGATCACGCCGCAGCTCGAGAAGGCCGTCGATGGCCGGGCCGTGATCCTGATCGATACCCTCGCAAACAAGCTCGCCAACAGCGCCGATGTCGTGATTCCCGGCGCGACATGGATGGAGAAATCCGGCACCTTCGAGAACATCAACAACCGCCTGCAGGCGTTCGAGCGCGCCATCGAGCCGATCGATTACTGCAAGAGCGAAGCTCAGATTGCACTCGACATGCTGGCGATACTCACCGACAATGCCGAGCCCGAACGATTCAATGCAGCGAACGTGCGGATGCGCATGGCGGCGGATCACGAACTGGCCATCTTCACGAATGAAGTCCACATGCCGGCCGGCGAGGAACCCGTCGAGAGCGACATGCAACTCGTCGAGCTGTGATGTTTAATGAACACCGGAAGACATCGCCCATGATCCCTCGACTGAGTACAGCGCTGTTCGCATGTCTTGTGCTGCTGGCTACGCCGCACGTTGTGGCGCAGGATGTCGAGCCGCCGGACGGCTACACAGCGCTGTTCAACGGGCGCGATCTTAACGGCTGGTGGGGGGCGGAAACCGAAGACCCGCGCAGCTATCTCGCGCTGCCTGCTGAGCAACTTGAAGCGAAACGACTCGCGAGCATGGAGAATATCCGCGCGCACTGGTCCGCCGAGAACGGTGAACTCGTCAACGACGGCCAGGGGCTTTACCTCACCACGCGCGAGAACTTCGGCGACTTCGAACTGCGCCTCGAATACAAGACCGTGGCCGGTGCCGACAGTGGCATCTACCTGCGCGGCTGCCCTCAGGTGCAGATATGGGATACCACCGAAGCCGGCGGCAAGTGGAACATCGGCGCTGACAAGGGCTCCGGCGGATTGTGGAACAACACGCCCGGCTCGCCCGGCAAGGATCCACTCGCACATGCAGATAAGCCGTTCGGCGAATGGAACGCGGTGCGCATCATCATGCTCGGCGAACGGGTCACTGTGTGGCTCAACGACACACTCGTCGTCGAACACGCGCGCATGCACAACTATTACGATCGCGCTTTGCCAATCCCGGCAAAGGGACCGATCCAGCTACAGACGCATGGCGGCGAAATCCGCTGGCGCAACATCTTCATCCGCGAGATTGAACCAGAGGAGGCAAACGACCTGTTGCGACAGGGCGGGCCGACACGCTCCACCGGCGGCATTGTTGCGGAATATAAACCCATCTTCAACGGCCGAGACTTCACCGGCTGGCAGGGTGCCGTCGACGATTACGTTGTGCGCGATGGCGCGCTCATGTGCAGGCCCGGTCGCGGCGGCGTCTTGTACACAAACAAGGCTTACGGCAACTTCTCAGTGCAACTCGACATCAAGCTCCCGCGTGCCGGCAACAACGGGCTGGCGATCCGCTATCCCGGCAATGGCAATCCTGCGTATGCCGGCATGTGTGAACTGCAGGTGCTCGACAACACCTCGCTCAAATACGCATCACTTGATCCGCGGCAATATCACGGATCTGCGTACGGACAGGTCGCAGCTCATCGCGGGTATCAGCGCCCGGTCGGTACATGGAATCACCAGCGTGTAACGGTGCGTGACGCGCAGATCACGGTCGAACTCAACGGCACCGTGATTCTCGATGCTGATCTCAACGATGTGACCGACTTCATGCACGGGCGCGATTCTCATACCGGACGTGATCGCACAGAGGGTCATTTCGGGTTCGCAGGGCACAATGATGCAGTTGCGTACCGCAACATCCGCATAAAGACACTCGACTGACCGATCCTCGCGCGCACAAAGCCTGCCGCGTGCCTCGGCGGGTGACCGCTCACTTGACGGCTGACCGTCCACCGATTCCAATCTCCGCGAGATGGACCAGGCGCCGCTTCCAATCGAGTACCATCCGTCCGAGCGATCGATCCGGACGGAAATGCTGGCGAACGGCACGCGCTTCATCCTGCCGACACGACAGGGCAGGGTGATGCGGATCGGTGGCGGGTGCATGATGGCATCCTCAGTGTTCTTCATCGGCTTTGCTGTATTCTGGATCATCGTGTCGCTCGGCTTCGGATCGGGTGCCGGCAACCGGCCTGCCGGATTCACGATTTTCACTTATGTGTTCGCTGCCGCCGGGCTGCTGCCGCTGCTGACAGGGCTCGGAATCTTCATCGCGGGACTTGGCATGCTGGCTGGCTGGTCGCGATGTGAAGTTGAGATCACCAGCGATCAACTGCGCGTCGTCGAACGCGTCGGCCCACTGCGCAAGACTTTCAAACGCAAAGCGAGTGACATCCACAAACTCGCGATCGAGCTGAGTCGACGCAGCCGGGGGCGGGAGCCAGTCGGGCCTGCGTCATTCGGGCCTCAGTATGCCATCATCGCGAGTGGCGAAGCAGGCAGGCCGCTGCTCATCGGCGCCGCGTATCCGCTCGATCTGTTGCGCGAACTCACCGGTTCACTGCGCGAGGAACTCGACCTCGATGAAGATGCAGTCACTCTCGATGTGCCGAGCATCATGCGGCAACGCGCAGGTGTCGCGACTGGCGATGACACTGAACAGCCCGTCCGTCGGCCGGCAGGGGCGAACATCAGCATCGAACACAACGGCGACGAACTGAATATCTTTGTACCGCCGACTGGTCTGCGCAAAGGCAGCAAGGGCTTGTTCGTGTTCTCTCTTCTCTGGCTCGGGTTCATCACGGTGTTTTCGATCGTCTGGATCCCGGCATGGTGGTCGCGGGGCGGAACCGACCGTCTCGTTGCGCTGTTCGTCCTGCCGTTCTGGGCGATCGGTATCGCCATGCTTTTGGGGGCGATCAACATGGGACGCCGGCGTGCCTACATTGATGTCGTCGCCGGTACGCTGCTGATCTCTCGAAAAGGCATCTTCGGCATCAAGCAGCGCGAGTTTGATCTGAACGATATCGCCGACATCCAGGCCGGCCCGAGCGGGATGGAAGTCAACGACGTACCGGTGCTCGAACTGCAGATTCACAGTAAATCCAGCGGAAAGTACGGCCTGCTTTCACAGCGCGATGACGATGAACTGCGCTGGCTTGCATATGAACTGCGGACATTTCTGGCGCGAACCGGGCCTGGCACTTGAGTCGGGGGAGTGGCTTGGGCTTCGGGCGCGCAGTTATGCCGGCGCGGTCTTGTCCGTGTGTCCCACGGGCACCGATTCATTGATGCGCCACGTGAACGGCTTGGCGCGGCAGTCGATGTGCACCTGGAAGAAACCGCCGCGATGTTCGCGCACGAGTGGCCACATCACCTCGCGGTCGGTGTCGGGGATCTGCAACAGGTTTACGCGCTCCGCTTCGATCCATTCGAGTGATCCCTCATCGAAGTCCATCGCAGCGATCTCCGCATGATCGATCGGCCGGGTGACTTCGAACAGGAAGATCAGCCAGTGTGTCTGCCCTTCGTATGCAGCTTCCGAGACGATGCCGGTCAGTCGCACTTCATCGTTGTCGACTTCGATGCCGGCTTCCTCGAATATCTCGCGCACAGCGCAGTCGTGTGGCGATTCGCCGAGTTCCGCTTCCAGTTTGCCGCCGATGGGCGAATACATCCCGCGATTGGGATCCTTCGCGCGGTGCAACATCAGAACACGGCCCTTCTCATCGTAGAGGTAGCACAACACGGCGATTCGGTACGGCAGTATGCGGACATCATGTGGATCGGGCATGGCTCGCCATCTTTGGTTGTTTGATTTCCACGTTTGTGCCTGCATCTTCCGCAGTCCGGGCATATTCCTGCAGCAGCCGGGCGATCGCGGCGCCGACTTCGTCGCTGGGCGATGTGAGTGGCAGGCGCATCAGGCCTGTGTCTGCTTTCTGATGCGCGAGTGCGGCCTTGACCGGGATCGGATTCGTATCCAGCGTGAGCAGGCCACGCGCGAGTGGCAGCAGTTCATGGTGAATGCGGCGTGCGCCATCCCAGTCGCTCCTTTGGATGGCATCACACATTGCTGCGACGCGCTGCGGGACGACGTTGGACATCACGGAAATCACACCCACCGCGCCAACGCTGCACATCGGCAGTGTCAATGGATCATCGCCACTGAGCACGAGCAGGCCTGTCCGCTCGATGATGTGGTTGACGTTCGCCAGCGATCCGGTCGCTTCCTTGACAGCGACGATATTGGGATGCTCAGCCAGCCGCTCCATTGTCTCAACTTCAATGGCAACACCCGTTCTGCCCGGGATGTTGTAGAGTACGATCGGCAGACCGCACGAATCAGCGATCGCCATGAAGTGTTCGTACAGCCCGCGCTGCGACGGCTTGTTGTAATAGGGGGAAACGTGCAAGGCAGCATCAGCACCAGCAGCATGCGCGAAACGATGCAGATGCACAGCATGGCTTGTATTGTTCGAGCCGGCACCGGCAATCACAAGCATGCCAGACGGCCTCGCTGCTTCGATTGTTGTCTCGACGACGGCGCGATGTTCTTCCTCGGAGAGTGTGGGCGACTCGCCAGTCGTCCCGCACGGCACGATGCCGGTCACGCCGGCTTCACCCTGCTTGCGGACATTCTCGCGCAGGCGATCGAAATCAACCTCGGCCGCATCGGGCGCTTTGAAAGGCGTGATGATGGCGGTGAACGCGCCACGCAGGCGGGCGATGAGGTCGACTTCGGTCGTCATGGCGATTCGTCCTTCAACTGAGGCTGGTCGATCATACGGCCTCCGGCAGGCAACGCGCAGCGCCCGGCTGCTACCGGCAAGCGGAGCGCTTCAACGCTGAGCTGCCTCGCGCATGAGGCGTTTCATCTCTGCGACTGCATTGCGCACTCCCACGAAGACGGATCGGCTCACAATCGCGTGGCCGATGTGCAGCTCACGAATATCTTCAAGTGCTGCAATGGGCTGGACATTGAAGTAGTTCAGTGCGTGGCCGGCGTTGAATCGCATGCCAAGCTCGCGGATGAGGCTGCCAGCCCGGGCGATCTTCTCGACCTCGCGCAGCACGGCAGGGGATTGGGCATCGCGGCCCTGTTCAAAGAACGCGTGTGCGTAGGGTCCGGTGTGAATCTCGCACACCTCGAAGCCGCAATCCGCTGCGGCCCGCACCTGCGGCTCCTCAGCGTCGATAAAGGCGCTCACCGAGAGGCCGGCATCGCGGAGTTGCTGCACGTGCGGGCGAATCTGTGCCACCCGGCCGGCCACGTCAAGCCCGCCCTCGGTTGTCACTTCGTGACGGCCTTCCGGAACGAGCATCGCCATCTGCGGGCGGATGTCACACGCGATCGCCACCATTTCATCCGTCGCCGCCATTTCCAGGTTGAGTTTCACGTGGACAAGGTCCGCGAGGCGACGGACGTCCACATCCTGAATATGCCTTCGATCCTCGCGCAGGTGGACGGTGATGCCGTCGGCCCCGCCGAGATGCGCCTCGACCGCTGCCCACACCGGGTCTGGTTCGTAGGTGCGGCGAGCCTGCCGGACAGTCGCCACGTGATCGATGTTGACGCCAAGTTCAATCATGGTTGCAAGGCCCATCGGACCGCCGGTGAGCGGCCGATCAGTCGGCATCATACGCTTTGCCAGTGTTTCTCGATGCTCAGCCGATGAAGCAGGTTATACTCTTCGTTGATCTCGGAGGAGCCATGCCCACCGGCGAGTTTGATCAGAGACTGGAACGGCTGCTCAGCGACCTCGTGCTGCAGTTCGATCGAGCAATTGAGCTATCCCTCCGCGCGGCTGAGGCATATTTCAACGTCCAGAAGGACAAGGCGCGCAAGGTCATCGATGATGACGATGCGATCGACAAGGTCGACGTGCTCATCGAACGACGCTGCGTGGAACTGCTCTCGCTGGGCGTGAAGGATGAGCGGCGAATCCGCAGCGTGCTCATGGCTGCCAAGGTCAACAATGAAGTCGAGCGCATCGCGGATTGTGCAGTCAACGTGGCAGGTGTTGTCGAGCTCGCCGACGATGAGTCACCCGAAGTGCCGAACACGTTTCGTGTGATGGCCAACAGTGTGATCGGCATGCTCCGCGAGACGCGCAAAGCACTTGCAGAGCTCGACCCCGATCTCGCGAACAAGGTTCTTCGCTATGACGAAACGGTCGAGCAGTTCAAACAGGAACTGAATATCGAGAACCAGCACAAAGTGGCATCGGGCGATTACCCGGTGCCATTTGCATTCCGGCTCCGTCGCGTGACTGCAAACCTCGAACGTATGGCAGACCACTGCACGAACATCTGCATGCAGGTGATTTACCTCGCCAAGGGCATGACCGTCAAGCATCGCGGCACGACGTGGTCTGAGCCATCGGAACCGACCATCAACTGAAACTCGAGCTGCTCGTTCAGATTGCATTTGTGTGCTGCGCGCCGACTGGCGCATGAGTCAACCCGAGGAGCGCAGGCGGGTATGATGCTTCAACATGTCTGACGCGAGGCTTGCTCAACTCACTGAGATACTCAATGCGATCGACCAGGGCCATGTGTTGCGATTCGTTGATGAACTCGACGCAGCGCAGCAGCGGCACTTGCTCGATCAGATTGAATCGCTCGATCTTGATGCGCTGCCCGGCCTGATCGAGTCGCACGTGCGCCATCGGCCCGACGCCACAACGCCTCGCGACCTCGAGCCGGCCGAGTGCTGTGCGCACGAGACGGACGCTGCAGGCACCGGGGCACGCGAACACCACGCAGCAGGAGAAACGCTCGTTCGCGAAGGAAAACTCGCTGCCTTCACCGTGGCAGGAGGGCAGGGGACCCGCCTTGGCTGGAACGGCCCAAAAGGCACATTTCCCGCGACTCCCGTCACCGGCAAGCCGCTGTTTGCTGTCTTCGCAGAGCAGATTCGGGCCGCGCAGGAGCGTTACGGCGTGGTGATCCCGTGGTACATCATGACGAGTCCGATCAACGATGCAGCCACGCGCGACTTCTTCCGTGACAACAACTGCTTCGGCCTGCGGCGGTCGAATATCTTCATGTTCCCGCAGGGCATGATGCCATCGTTTGATATCAACACATCGAAGATGCTCCTCGCGGACAAGCATGATCTTGCGCTCAGCCCTGATGGCCATGGTGGTTCGTTGAAGGCGCTTCGCGCGAATGGTGCCATCGAAGACATGGCCAGCCGCGGCATCGAGCACATCAGTTACTTTCAGGTGGATAACCCGCTCGTGCAGGTTGTCGATCCGGCGTTTGTCGGTCTCCACGCCAACGCGCAGGAGAGTAGCGCACAGATTTCGAGCAAGATGGTCGCCAAACGCCACGCGGCTGAGAAGGTCGGCGTTTTCTGCACAAGTGGCGGCAAGACGATGGTCATCGAGTATTCTGACCTGCCACAGGAACTTGCCGAGCAGACGCACCCCGATGGCTCGCTTCGATTCAATGCCGGCTCGATCGCGGTGCACATGATGAGCGTCGCGTTTGTGAAGCAACTGACCGATGACGCAGCGCACTTCGCCTTGCCCTACCACCGGGCAGAGAAGAAAGTCGTGCACATTGATCCCCACACAGGTGAGCGCATCACGCCCAGTGAGCCGAATGCGGTAAAACTCGAGACCTTCGTGTTCGACGCCATCCCCCTCGCGGAACGGTCGCTTGTGTACGAAACGCGCCGCGAGCATGAGTTCGCGCCGATCAAGAACGCGGATGGCGACGACTCGGCGCGGAGTAGTCGGCAGTTGCAGTCAGACCATTTCGCGACCTGGCTGGAGGATCGAGGCCGGCAGGTTCCGCGCGGCGCAGACGGTCACGTGCTCGCACGAATCGAGATCAGCCCGCTGACGGCCACCTGCCCGCAGGATCTGCCCGATGCGAAGCTGCCAGAGGTTATCCGGGCCGATGCTGACATCGCGTTGTAAGCGTCCTGCCCGAACCGCACAACCGGCACAATCGGCAACGGCAGTTCGCCGAGCGCGCATGGGCGTCGCACGTCCGGGCGCAGACACGTCGATGAATCACTTTATGTCCAGCGTTCTTTGTTCGCGTGCCGCGTGCTTGATGATCAGCCTGATCACCGGGCTGCTGCTGATCGGCTGCGAGGGGCCGGAGATTGACCTCGACGAAACGCCGATGGATGTTCTCAGTGAGACCACCGGCTATGGCAGCGTCGCAGAGAACGGCATGCTCGTCACCGTCGATTACCATGTGTTCTTCCCGGGCTCAGGTGAGACGTTGCTGCGCGATTCGGCGTTCAGTTTCATCCTCGGCCAGGGTGCGGTTATCCGCGGGATTGACGAGGCTGTCGCTGGCATGCGCGAGGGTGGCGTGAAGGTGATCTCCTGTCCGCCGCAGCGCCACTGGGGAAGGGCGGGCTACGCGGATGGGACTGTCCCGCCTGACACAACGCTGAACATGCGCCTCGTGTTGAAACGTGCTGAGACCACGGATGACAACCCCGAGTTACAGCCGCGCGTGCGCAGCAGCGAGACGCGGCGGTTCAGTTCAGCACCGGATCGCAGGTGATCTTGCGTGTTCGTTTGAGTCGGAGAGAACACTTCAGCCCTGAATGCTGAGTGTGGTGCCCGGCATTGATGCAGCCTGAGTGTTCGTTGAGGTTGACGATGCCTTCGGCTCGGCGGTCGGCATCGACGCCGCGGCTGATGGTGCCTGCTCATCTTCAGCAAGTCGCTCCATCAACATCCGCCATGTTTCACATTCGAACTCCAGCAGGCGAATGACTTCATCGACGACCTTCGGGTCACGCTCGGTGGTCGCCTTCATGAGTTGCGTGTAGAGGAAAAGGTACAGGCTGCTTAAGCGCTCGCAGAGTTCACGATCGACTGACGGATCGAGGCCTTCGAGCAGTTCCATGAGGATTTTCTGGCAGCGGTGGATGCCGTTGTAGGCCTTTTCGAAGTCTTGTTCGGCAAGTCCATCTCGACCTGTCCGCGCGAATCGGACGGCACCATCGAGCAGCATGCCACGCAACTGCGCGGGGCTCGCGGTCATGATCCTCGTCTTGAGGTACGCGTTGGGCTGGCCAGAGGCGGACATGCCACGTTTCATCGGACGTTGACGCCGCCGACTTGGCCGAAGTCTGTAATCCAGCGAGCGCGATCGACATATCAGACCCGATCCCGAGTGGGCGCGAAGCCGGGCACCCGGCCGTGGGGGCTGGTCGGGCGCACGGCTTGCGCATGCGCAGGAGTTTCAGTTGGTCAGGTCATGCGGCCGAGATTCTGGATGATCCGGCCGGGGTGCTTGCTTGCCGGGCGGGCCCTGCCAGCCGCCCGCCGAGCAGATGCATCGGCATGACCAGCGCGAGGAACGGCAGGTGGTACCAGAGCGGCATCTGATCCCAGACGCTCGCCTGGACGGCGATGCCGATCACCAACTGCACGATGCTCAGTATCAGCACGTGTTTCATGATTGCCCGGGGCGCGATCTTTCCGCCCAGCCAGCCGGCCACCACTGACAGCAGCATGCTCAGGCCGATGAACACGCCGAGAATCCACGGCCCGGCGGGGATGGCGTTCTCGTCGAACGCATCTGGCACCACCGCGGCGGCAACCTGCGCTGAACCAACCCAGAGAACGCCCCACACAACAACGGGCACGAGAATGGAAGCGATACTTCGGATCATGGCTTCTTCCCTTTTTCAATCTTGAGTCATGTGAATCAACCGCGGCGTGTCCCACCGCCGGCGCGGCTCGTGTGTCTTGTCACTCAGGCGGTTCGTTCAAGCGGCCAGTTCTCGGCCCGACATTTTTTTGGCGTCATGAATGCCATGCACTTGAACATCACGTACAGCATGCGCACGCCGAACGACGGTTTGCCTCTCTCGACCATGTTCTTGAGCGTGTTGACGATCATCGTGCCACCACGGACCATCTGCTTGGCCGTCTTCGTGCCAACCGGCAGGTCTTCGAGTGTGAGCGTGAAGTTCACGCCGCCCTGCTCGGCTTCTTCCAGTTCGTATCGCACAATGCACGGCGGATCGTCGAACTGCGTGAAGCGGAACGTGTGGCTGTACAAACGGGGCGGGTCGTAGTCGATGACTTCGCCGACGACGCCGGTGTACTTGCCATCGACTGAGCGCATCTGCATCGGCGCGCCCGGTTCGAGGCCCGGCGTATGCAGTTGCATATCGAACATGCACTTTTGCGCTGCATCTGTCCGGGTAATCTCATGCCAGACGGCTTCCATGGTTCCATTGATGTGAATGCGGAAGACGGCCCGAGTGGCATCGTCTGTTTGTGCTTCTGTTGCGTGCATCACGTGTGTTTCCTGCGCCTCTTCTTTGTGGTTGTCTGCATTGCCTTGCGCGCTGGTTTCCTGCGCGCGCGTGGCGCCTGTTCTGATTCACCCTTCGATTCGACGGCGTACTTGATGCCCGTGAGGCGACTGGCCCAGAGCGCGCTGAACTGCGTCGTCCATCGGTCGTAGATCATCTGGATTGGCGTGGCATTGAAGAACAGCCGCCGCTGCCGGCCTTCCTTGCGGGAGATGAGCAGGTCCGCCTCTTCCAGGATCCGCAGGTGTTTCATCACGGCGATTCGGCTCATGTCGAAGTGCTCGCACACGTCATTCACATTGCAGCCCGGCTTGTCCCGCACGATGTCGAGGATCAGCCGCCGAGCCTGACTGGCCAACGCCTGGAACAGAGAATCCATGGAGTCCGGCGTCATGTAACCATTAGGTTACCTGTTGATCGACGACCGTCAATCACTTTCCTCAAAAAAAGACAAGCCCCGGACAGAGTCGCCCGGGGCATGGGAACTTTGATTGTCTGTCTTCTACTTCTCGGCAGCGAGATATGCGATCCAGCCCTCGCACGTCTCGCCCTCGTCGGTGATGGTCCATTCGCCGTCACCCTCGCCAGTTTCTTCATCGGTGCCTTCCCAGAAGACGGTCACGTTGCTGAAGCCCGCCTCGAGCAGCACCTCCTGTATTTCCGGCAGGGTCCACAGCCGCCATGGGTACTCAAAGGCCTTCTCCATTTCCGAACCATCAGGGAAGCGGAAGTGGATGTAGTTGATTGCCTCGCCTGTCACGGGGAAATAGCGGTGTTGCTCCCAGACATAGGTGAAGCCATCGAGGTGGCGTTCTTCCTCGATTTCCGCGAACGATTCCGACCCGCCGTACGCGTCGAGCAGAAACAGGCCATCGTCCTTCAGGTGCCTGTACGCACTCTTGAAGTACTCTCGCAGGTCATCGCGGGTCCGGAAAAGGTAGTAACTGAAGTTCATCGCGCACACGCTGTCAACCGGGTCGCCATCGGTGGTGCGTACATCTCCTTCGATGAGCGTGACGCGCGACGCCTGATCATCGTTGAGCCGCTCTGGAATGCGCGCCCGGCCCCAGTTGAGCACTTCCGGGTCGAGGTCGACGCCGACGGCGGTGTTTTCCGGGCGATGCCTGGCCCACGCCATGCAGACCTGTGCGGTGCCGCAGAAGTCTTCGCGGATACTCAGGCACTTTCGGTCGCGCAGTTCCGACCAGACCCGATCGATCAAGTCGAGTTCCGACTCGGGCTCCTGTACGGAGAGTTCGTACAGCTCGTGGCGATCGCTGGTCTTGGCGGTGCGCCAGCCTTTCTTCTTCTTGTTGACATCGTCCTTCTTGCGACGACGTTTGCTCTTGGTCTGCGTCTTTGTCATGGAGCGGAAGTGTAGCGACTTTCGACCCGTGCGATGCATTCGTCATGTGTTATGCTGTCCGCGAACCAAAGCACACGAAGGGGCCGAGGCTGTGTCACCAGTTCACGATCCACGATTCACCGATGCTCATCGACAGTCGCTGCTTGAGGGCGCTCGTGAGGAGGCGGAACTGGGCCACCGCTGGTCGTACTACACGCCTCTGATCATGCTCGGCGGCGGCCTGCTGGTTTCAGCCGGGATCGCCACGATGTCCGCTGGCGGGATTATTGCCGGCGTGATTTCGATCCCAATCAACCTCATCGCGATCGGCATGCTCTCGATCGTCGGCATCGGCGTGATGCTGATCGTCTGTGCTCTGTTTCAGAGCGATGCAGGGAACCTCTGGCTCGCACTGCTGCGACTCGCCGGCATCTACGCGGTTGTCATGCCCATCATGACTATCTTCGCGCCACTGGCCTGTTTTGCGTACATCATCGGCGGGCTGTCGCTGGCGATCCTGATCGCCGTCATCTTCGACATGGAAGTCGTTGACGGGATTGTCTTCGCGGTGCTCAACCTCTTCATGCTCGTGGGCGCGCTGATCGTACTCGCGGCGCTGCTGGGCTGACCGTGGTTGCCGGCATGAACCTACAATCGCCGGATGCTGAATCTCGCTGCCATCCACCGGCCGATCGCCGAGCTGCTTGCCGGCCAACTCGAGGAAGTCGCCCGGGTTTTCGAGCGCCAGCTCGCCAGCGAGTTGTCATCGGTGAACCGCCTTTGTCTGCATATCGAGCGATATCGCGGAAAGATGCTGCGCCCGACGCTGGTACTGCTCAGCGGGCTGATTGATGCGGATGAAAGCGACCTCGCCCGCACGCTGACGGATCAGCATCGGATTGTGGCGGCCGTCACTGAGATGATCCACATGGCCACGCTCGTGCACGATGATGTGCTCGACGAATCCGACCAGCGCCGACGCGGCGCGACTGTCAACGCTGTGTGGGGCAACGAGGCGGCCGTCATGCTCGGGGACTACCTCATCTCCAACGCATTTCACCTCTGCTCCACCGCGATGGATCCCGCGATCAACCTCTCACTCGGCGGCGTGACCAACACGCTGTGCGAAGGTGAGCTGATGCAGATTCATCACCGTGGCGATTTCTCTGTCGATGAAGATACCTATTACGCGATCATCCGGCGCAAGACTGCTTCGCTCATCGCAGAAGCGTGCCGGCTCGGTGCGTACCTGTCCGGCTGCGATGGCAAGACAACCTGCGCACAACTGCACCGCTACGGCATCGACCTTGGCGTCGCGTTCCAGATTCAGGACGACCTGCTCGACCTTGTCGGTGATCAGCAACGCGTTGGCAAGACGCTCGGCAGAGACATCGACAAAGGCAAACTCACTCTTCCGGTGATCCATCATCTGGCTACTGTCGAGCCGATTGAACGCGGCCGCTCGCTGGAGTTGCTGGAAGTGAATGACATTGACTCACTGCGAGGCCGCCTGCAGCAGAGCGAGTCGATCCGCTATGCACAGTCGATCGCGCGGTCGTTTGTCGACCACGCTCGGACGCGGCTGGCGGCACTTCGTGAAACACCCGCTCGCAACCTGCTGCTGGAACTGGCAGAGCAAGTCATCACGCGATCATACTGATGCTGCTGGGCGAGCTTCGATCATCGGCAGGCCGACACGTGCGCCGCTGCGATCGAGCAGCGCGTGCCCGGTCCTCCCGCGTCGCGCAGCACTTGAGACTGACTCGCAAGTGCGCGTGCATGAAGATGTGTGTTTGTGCATGAGTCGTCAGCGCACATTGCCGACGAAGCGGCTAGCGTTGCCGTCGCTGATGTGTTGTGCACCTTTCCCGCCATGCAACTTTCTGAAGTCCTGCTCATCACGTTCATTGCTGCCCTGATCACCGATCTGGCGACCGGACTCGGCGCGGTGCCTTTCTATTTTGTGCGGCATGTATCGGATCGCGTCAGCGCGGCGCTCACCGGTGCAGCCGCGGGCATGATGACAGTGGCGTCAATCATTCAACTCGGCGGCGAGGCGATCGAACTCGCGCCCGGGATTGATCTCTGGCAGCCGGCGCTTGGCTTCCTCGCAGGGATTGCGTTCTTCGTCGTCACATCCAACTGGATCAGGAGCGATGACACACTGGACATCGGCGGCTTGCGCAAGCAGGGCGGCGCAAGCGCGCTGCTGATCGTCCTTGCCATGACATTGCATTCGCTGCCCGAAGGGATTGCCATCGGTGTCGCCTATGGCTCTGCTGCCGAGACAGGCACGCTCGCATTCGGCACGACGATCGCGCTCATGCTGGCGATCCACAATGTTCCCGAGGGTGTCGCGATCGCTGCGGCGCTGCGCGGGCAGGGCGTCAGTACGACGCGGTGTGTCGGCTGGGCGGTGTTCTCGAGTATCCCGCAACCGCTCGCAGCAGTGCCAGCGGCGTGGATGGTGTGGCTGTTCGAGCCGCTGCTGCCGGCCGGGCTCGCCTTTGCTGCCGGCGCGATGATGTATCTTGTCATCACCGAACTGATCCCCGATGTGCTCGAGCGCGCCGGTATGATGATCCTCCTTGCATCGTTCGCCATCGGCGGCGCAACCATGATCGGCATGATGCAGATCCTTCACACGATGAACGGAGGTTGAGCGCGATGTTTGAAATACGGCGGTTCGTTCCTGCAATCCTCTGCTTCGCAGCATGGGCTGTGATCATGCCGCCCGCGCTTGCTGCGGCCACACACAACCCGGAGCCGATCATCAATGTCGACCTCGCGCAGGTTCAGGCAGGCGCGACCCTGAATCGCCCACTGCCTGCCATGGGCGCAACACTTGAGCTGTGGATTCGCGGCGACTACACGGGCGAGACCTCCACGCCGATTATTGAATCGATGGCGCGCGCCACCGAACAGCCCGCCGGCTGGCAGATCGTGGGCGACATCACTGGTGCGTGGAAGTTCACCATGAAGCGCGGCGACAGTGAACTTGCCTATCTGCCAACTGCGCATCGGCAGGGTGTGTTCGATGATCACTGGCATCAAGTCGCGTTCGTCCACGTGCCCGACCGCCGGGAACTGCGACTCTTCTTCGATGGTGTGAACGTCGCCATCTACGCAATCAACGGGTTCGAGCAGTGCTTCGGCGGGCCGATCCATCGGCTCGCAGAGTCGTTCCAGGGCGTGCTGGGCACCATGCGCGTCTGGGATGTGCCGCTGAATGACGACGACATCGCTGCGCTCTGGCACACGCACATGCGCACGCTTGATGCAACGTACGAAAAGCCTGCTGCGCCTGATCATCCACCCGTGCGCGAACTGACCATCATGGCGTGGAACATCTGGCACGGCGGACGCGAGAATGGATCCGCCATCGGCCCGTCACAGGTGATCGATGTCATTCGCGAGGCTGACCCGGACATCATCTGCATGCAGGAGACGTACGGTTCCGGCCCGCGCATTGCTGATGCGCTCGGGTACCACCTCTACCTTCGTTCGAGCAATCTCTCGATCATGAGCCGCCTGCCCATCGGCGAAACGCACGATCTCTATCAGCCGTTCCGCCTTGGCGGTGCGCGCATCACGCTTGATCAATACCGCAGCGTTCACATCTTCTCATTGTGGATTCATTACCAGCCGGACTACTGGCTCGAGCCGATCCCCACGACCACGACGGCGCAGGATCTGATCGATGCGGAAGCTGGCACGCGCGTGCAGGAGATCGGCGACATCATTGATGCACTGCAGCCACTCGCGGCGATGTCGCAGGAGACGCCGCTCATTGTCGCCGGTGATTACAACAGCAGTTCGCACCTCGACTGGACGGATCGCACAAAGCAGATGCACAGCGGGCTGGTCGTGCGCTGGCCGGTCAGCTCGATGATGGCAGATGCTGGATTTGTGGACGGCTACCGCAGCGTTCACACCGACCCGCTCACGCACCCGGGCAGGACGTGGTCGCCGCGCTTCCCCGAGCAGTTGCAGGATCGCATCGACTATGTGTACACGCAGGGCACGGCATTGAAGCCGATCGAAGCGAAGATGATCGACACGCACCCCGTGCATTTCCCGTCAGATCATGCGGCCGTTGTGGTGACATACCGCGTGATCGCGCCGGAGTGAGTGATTGCTGCTCAGCAGGAGTTTCCCCAGTTCGAGAGCACTGTCAGCAGATCGCTGAGATCGTATGGCGATCCCCAGTTCGAGAGTACGTCAAGCAGGTCCGCGAGGTTGACGTTCAGATCACCGTTGATGTCACCATCGCAGGGGATCCACGGATCGCCGTCGCATGCGATATTCAATGTTGCTGCGCCAGCCTGGCCCTCCCAGCCGCCGACGCGGATCAGATACCACTGTCCGCCGACGACTGGGACACTCAGTTCACTCGTGTTGCAATCGCATCCGGCAACATCATCATTGCACAGGATCAGCGACGCATCGAGGTTGCCACAGTCGGTTCCGTCGTAGACGCCGAGCTTGGTGTCGTAGGCGGGCGCGGGCGTCGGAGTGGTCTCGCATGTGCTGACGGTCAGCGTTCCGGTGCAGGTTGCCTGGTAGCGATACCAGATGTCGTGATCGATGCCTGCGAACCCAAAGAGATTGCAGTCCGCGTGTGTGGGGCCATCTGTTTCCGCGCACGCAGCGCTGTACTGAATCTCGCCATCGGTGATGTCGATCGCATCGTCACAGATGTCGTTGACGACAGTCTGCCCTTCGTACAGAAACGCGAGGCCTGCAACATCGTCGGGGTGAAGTGAGCGTTCACTTGTCGAGCAGGTGGAGATCGACGCCCACATGGTTGCTGCGCCGGTGCCGGAATGGCCGAGCCCGAGCGCGTGGCCGAACTCATGTGCAGCGACTGCCTGAATGTCCTGCATGCCCGAGCAGGATCCGGTCTGGCCATCCCAGAATGTGTAGATCGCATCGTTAAAGATCATGTCCCATTCGATGAAGTTGCCACAGCTCGTCCGCCACAACTGAGTGACAGCAATGGTGTCATCGCTCATGCCGCAACTTCCCGACGGGCAGAAGAACACGATGTTCTGTCCGTTCACGCCGCCCGCAGAGGTTGATGTCGTCGTCCCGCCGTAGGAAAAGGCGAAGTTCAGGTTCTCGTTGGTCCACACATCGGCGCCTGCCTGGATCGCAGCGATCTGGTTGGCGTCGCTCCCGGCCGAGGCGTCTGCGGAGTTCGGGTTGATGAGGTAGTCCTCGCCCATCGGTTCGCAGGTGCCGGCCCAACTCCAGCCCTGCGTCACGAACCGGCCATTGCCGAACGGAATCTGATAGTCGCCTTCGTACGGGCTCACCGGCGGCGATTCTTCCATGCCGAGCGCCGCTGCGATCTGTGCAACGAGCAGGCCCAGCGGCATCGCCGATGCCTGATTCACTGTGTCGAGCGGCGAGCCCATGCGCACCGCCAACTCACCATCGGTGTGATACGCGCCCTGAAAAGCGCCGACGAGCATGTTGTCATCTGTCAGGAACAGCAACACATGCTGGCCTGCTTCGAATGCGGGTGTGTCCGTGCGAATCAGCGTGAGGTCGTCGACACTGCCGCCGACAAAATCGAGCACTTCACGCCGGCGTGGCGCGCCTTTCAGGTAATCGGCAGGCACGATCTCAATGCGCGAACGAATCAGCGAACGATCGTCATTCCAGTAACTCTCGACTGAAACCACATCGCCGATGAGGATACGATCTGCCTCGACCGCCTGCTGCCTTGGCGTCATCGGGCGGACAACCGCGCCATCCGCCACCTGGCTGATAACGAGCCCCACAAGCAGCAACGACGCACACAACACAACTCGGCTCATTCCGAACAACCTCCACACATCATGGTCCAGCGACCTGTCAAAGCAGGATACCTGCCTGAAGATGATCTCGAAAGCAAAAAGCCGCGCTGAAGTCGGGTACTGAACCATGTCTTGATGATCAACGGCCAATAATCCTCGCGTGGAACTGCTCAATCCATGGTCTGGCCTGTTTGCCGCAGCGATTGCCATCCCGCTGCTGGTCCTGCTGTATCTGTTGAAACTCCGACGGCAGCCGGCACCGGTCGCCAGCACGCTGCTGTGGAAACGGTCATTTGAAGACCTGCAAGTGAACGCGCCGTTTCAACGGCTGCGCTGGTCGGCGCTGCTCGCGGTGCAGATGCTGGCGCTGTTGCTGTTGATCCTCGCGTTTGCTGAGCCGGTCGCGAGCGGTGGCAGCGGGCCGGCTTCGCGCGTGGTATTGCTTCTTGATCGCAGCGCGTCGATGAACACCATCATCGATCGTGCGACCGGCGAGACCCGGCTTGATCGCGCCATCGGTCAGGCGCGCGACGTGATAGACCGGCTCGGTTCGGGCAATGAGGCAACGCAATGCATGATCATCGCCTTCGCGCGTGATGCGCGGGTGTTCAGTGGCTTTCAGTCGGATACGACTGTGCTGCGGCGCATTCTCGAAGCCATCGAACCCACCGATGAACAGGCCGACTTGCAGGCTGCGCTTGAGGTTGCCGGCGCGTTCACGCAGCAGCGCGATGAAGGTGACAGCAGTCGCCCGCCGCGCATCGTACTGCTCTCCGACGGGTGCGTGGCGCGACCGACCGAGCCGGGCGGATATGAACTGCGGGCCGGCACGTTCGAGTTCATTGGCATCGGTGAGAGTGAGTCGACGCGCAATCTCGGCATCACAGCGTTCGCTGCTGAGCGCGACTTTGAAGACCCCGTCGCTGTCAAAGTTTTTACGAGGCTCACGAATGCTTCGACAGAACCCATCCGCACAGTGCTGACGATTCAGGCAGTGGACGCTGCTGGCGAAGTGGACGCGGCGGCGATTGTCAGAACAGTCAATGTTCCAGCATCGAGTGAAGCGGGTGCGGGCAGTGCGGGCATCACGACTGCGATGTCGTTGCCGCGCGGTGGCGTGCTGCTTGCCAGCCATGCTCACACCGATGCGCTCGATGTCGATAACTCTGCTGCGCTCACACTGCCTGCGCCGCGTCAGCCGCGCCTCGCGATCGTGCACCCGACGGATGTGGGTGCCAGTACATTCCTGCTTGATTTGCTCAGCGCGATGGACACAAGCCGAATGGATGTGCTTGATGTTGATGCGTTCGCCGCGGTTGATGAATCGCGGCTTGATGCAGGCGATGTGTATGACCTGGTGATCTTTGACCGTGTCGCGCCTGATCGCCTGCCGGCCGTGCCGACGCTGACGATCGGCGCAGTTCCGCTCGGCATCGACGGCGTCGAAGCAGCAGATGCGCGTGGCCAACGCATCGCGACGTGGCAGCGGCAGCACCCGATCATGCGGCATGTGGAACTCGATGGCATCGTGTACACGGGCTTTGGTTCGTTTGATCTGCCTGCCGGAGCAGAAGCACTCGCAAACGGGCCGACGGGGCCTGTCATCGCGGTGCTGCGTCGACGCGGCGCGCAGCATGTGCTGGTGGGCTTTGAGCTTCTCAACAGCAACTGGTCGATCGATGTGAGCTTCACCGTGTTCATGGTCAACATGCTCGACCAGGCCATGCTCGGCCGATCCGGACGGACGGGGCATGTCTTGCAGCCGGGCGAGACGTACACGCTGCGCCCGCGCGGCAGTGTGCGGCAGATCATGATTGCCGGGCCGAATCAGCACACGATCGAACTCGAC
>CAZVXI010000028.1:0-3914 GCA_964631295.1 uncultured Isosphaeraceae bacterium | reverse complement strand
GCTGGCGACGCTGGCCAGCCGGTTGTCGGGCCGGCTTTGCCGCGCTCGGGGTTGTATACGACGCAGGGCGCCGACCTGCCGTTCGACACGCTGGCCGTCAGCGTGCTCAGCGAACAGGAGACGGACAACACGCCTCGCGCGACGATTCGTGTGAACGCTCAGCAGCGGCAGGCGAGCACGAGCGAAGTCGCAGCACCGAGGCCGTTGTGGCCATATCTGCTCATGGCAGCAGCCGGTGTGCTGATGCTCGAGTGGCTGCTATGGTGCGGGAAGGCCGGCGGATTTGGTGTGCGGCAACGCAAGGCCGGGACCTGAATCTGACGAGATGTTTGATCGAAGACGACCCCGAGCAGTCAACACATGAAGAACCCCGCGATATTGATGATTCTCACGCCGGCGATGCTCACCATTGCTGTGCCTGCCGTTGGCAATGAACCGCTTTCGCCGATATCGCTGTGGCAGGATGCGACCGCATCGGGTGAGACAGCCGACGATGGCGTGACTGTTGAACAGCAGTCCGATGTGCGAATCTCGACGGCACTTGGGGCGATGTATCAGTTCGATACCGACATCGACGGCGGCGACAACGACTTCAGCGTCAGCCGTGCTGCAGCATCACTGAGTTTCGAAACCACACTCAGCGAGACCAGCCGTCTCGGAATCACGTTCGGGTACGATGTGTCGTCATACGACTTCGCCGGCACGACCGGCTTCTATGCGGGCGACCCGTGGAGCGACATCCACACGTTCACGGCAGGGGCGATCTTTCAGTTCGACCTCAACAGTGACTGGACACTGTTCGGCGGGCCGACCGTGCAGTCTTCCAGCGAAAGCGGCGCGGACTTCGGTGATGGTGTCACCGGCGGTGCGCTGATCGGCGCGAGCTGGAGAGCATCGGAGCGACTTGTCATCGGCGGCGGACTGGGCGTGACATCGCAGATCGAAGACAGTGCGCGCGTGTTCCCGATCGTTCGCGTCGAGTGGGTGATCAACGATCGCTGGTCACTCACCAGCCGGGCTCAGGGTAACCTGATCGTGCCGACCTTCGTGCAGCTTGGCTACCAGATGACCGACACGCTGCGATTGTCTGTCGGCGGGGGATATCTGTTCCGGCGGTTCGCGCTCGATGACACGGCGCCAGCGCCCGGAGGCGTTGGCGAAGATGAGGCGATCGCGTTCAATATTGCGGCGCGGTGGACGCCGAGCTCCCAGGTCTCGCTGACGGCGCTCGTGGGCACCTCGCTGGCAGGGCAACTGACGACCGAGAACGCGGCAGGCGGCGCGCTCGCCGAGCAGGATTACGACCCGGGCTTCTTCGCGGGCATCATCGGGTCCATCCGGTTTTAGCATTGCCCCGCTCATTCGCTGAACGTGCCGGTTGCGATTGTGCCGTCGCGATTGATCTCGACCCAGCATGCGCCGTGGCGCGCTGTCACGAGTCGCAGTGCCTCAGCGTCGAGCCGACCTGCCCATGCATCATTTTTCAGACGGCGCCATCCGGTCGACTGCAACAGCACGCCCGGCTCGGCGGTCTCGATCAATGCCCGTGCTGCATCGTTGTAACTGCCGTGGTGGGGCATTTCCATCACATCTGCGCGAATCTCCGGATGCTGTTCAAGCAACTTTGCGATGGCCTCAACCTGCACATCGCCCGTCAGCAGCAGCGAGCGATTGCCGGCCTCCGTCGGCGCGTCGACACGAACGATCATCGAACTGTCATTCACGATGCCGAACGTCTGATTGCTACGCGGATGCAGCCATGTCCATGTTGTCTCGCCGAACTGCATCGTGTCGCCTGCCTGCACGATGCGCAGCGAGACGCGCCGGCGGGTGAGTTCATCGAGCAGATATGCGAGCGAACCAAGCGGGCCATCACGGGCGGCATCGATCGTGTGCTGCGTGATCAATACGAGCGGAACGTTGAACGCATCAACAATCTCCAGCACGGCCGAATAGTGATCGAGATTGGCGTGGCTGATCGCGATCGCATTGACGCGGCGCACCCCAGTTGCGCGCAAGGCCGGGAGTATGGATGCATCACCTGCGTTGAGGTTCGTGCTCGAGCCTGCATCGAAGACAACTGTCTCGCCGGCCGAGCGCACGACGATGCACGAGCCATCACCCACGCTGAGCATGTCGATGCGCATCGCATGGCCGGTGGCAGGCCATATGCCGGGCAGCATGAACCACAGTGCGATCACGGCTGCGTTGATCTGTATCACCGGCTGGCGGCGCCATCCGAATCGCAACCAGATGACCGCGACGCCGATGCACGCGACAGACCAGAGTGCATCGGGAGGGGCGACATTGATACTCGACATCGGCATGGCATCGGCTGCGCGCACGAGCGAGAGCGTCATGTCCGCGAGGGTTATCAGCGGTACGCCAACGATCATCGCAACGCTCGGCAGCAGCGGGGCGGTGATGAGTTTCGTGAAGCCAAGCGCGAGCAGCGCAGCGACGACCGGCAGCAACAGCACGCTGAGGATGATCGCGAGCGGAGAGACGACGGCAAAGTGATGCATGACGATCGGCGTTGCCACGCACCACGCGACGGAGGCAGCCGCGGTTGTCGTCTTCAGCCATTCGCCGAGCATTTCGCCGATTGTTGTCGCTTCTGCGTTGGGTATGCCGAACCATCGCACGCGCGCATGTGGCGCGAGGTAAGCCAGCGCGAGCACGACGCCGAAACTCAACTGGAAGCCCGCGCTGAACAGTTGGTCAGGCCGCCACAACAGGATGCCCGCCGCGCTGAGCGCGATCAACCCGCTGATGCGCATGGGCCTGCCGAGCGCGAGGCCGAGTGCGCCAGCCATGGTCATGATCGCGGCGCGGGTGAGTGGCAGGCGAACTTCCACAACAATCAGATACGCAAGCACCGCGATGATGATGATCCAGCCATGCCGGGCGCGCACGCCGCCACCAACCCGCGCGAGCATCAGCACGAGGCCCACGAGTATCCCGAGGTGCAGGCCGGATATCGCAAGCAGGTGCGCGAGGCCGACGCGGCGGAAGGTCTCATCGATTTGTTCGTACTGTCGTTCGCGCTCGCCGAGCAGCAGTGCTGAGAGCAGCGCCGCGCGATCGCCCGCCTCGGTATCACCCTGCAAATCAGAGAGCAACCAGCCGCTGGCGCTGCGTTGGATTGCCTCGCGCCACACCAGCAGTCGTTCGGCGATGGGCCATTGCTCGCGCCGCTCGACGCGCACAAGCCGACGGTCGGGCACAATCAGCATCCCGGCCTGCCGCAGCGCGCGGGCGTGGCGCGCGTAGTTGAACTCACCAGGATTGACCGGCGAACGAAACCGGCCGATGCGCCCCGTCAACGTCACGCGGACACCCGCCTGAAATGGAGGCATCGGTTCATCGATGCGCACAAGCACCTGCCCGCTGACCGGTTCGGCATCACCAGCATTGTTGATGACCCGATCAACGTCGAGCTGGAAATATGTCGCGGGCTTGCGAAAGTCGAAGCGGGCCATCGACCCGGCGGTGCGTGCACGATGTTCCGGCTCCGTGCGCGCGATGCCGCTGAGCGTGAGCAGAATCGCCTGATCGCTGTCGAGCCGGGCTGCGAGATCATCTGTTGCAAGCGCCGTCTGCTGGTCAACTGAACGCGCTGCGCCAAGCAGGGTCACCGCGGCGATCAGCGCCGCTGCCCGCGCCGCCCGCCAGCCGGGCATCGTCATCGCGAAACCGACCGCAACGCAGGCGGCGGCAGCAGTGAGCCAGGTCGTCGGGCTGAACACTTCATACAAGCGGCCGAGCACGATTCCCGCAGAGAGAGCGCCAACTGCCACGAGCGCGCGATTGACCAGACACAGATCAACACCCGCATGACGATCGAGTCCGAATCTGCGGCGGGTGGCGTCGAGGTGTTCAGGCGATGTGACGTCGTCGGCCATGTCGCGGTC
>CAZVXI010000027.1:0-28886 GCA_964631295.1 uncultured Isosphaeraceae bacterium | reverse complement strand
GATCGTGGCTACCTGGACGTGCGCGTTGATCGACTGATCGAACTCTCACCCGACGATCGCGAAGTCAAGGTCACCTTTGTCATCGAAGAAGGCCCGCGCTACACGCTCCGAAACGTGCGTGTGCGGACGCCCAGCGGCGAAGCACCGAAAGTGTTCGCGCCCGAGCAACTCGCCGCAATCATGTCCATCAAGACAGGCGACGTGTACTCAGCAGAGAAGATCACCAAGTCGCTCGAGTTCGTGGGAGAAGCGTACGGCCGGCTCGGGTATCTCGATGCCAGTGTGAATCCGTTCCAGGTGCGCGCTGCAGATGCGCCCGTCGTCGATATCGAACTGAACATCACCGAAGGCCGCAAGAGTCGCGTCGGCATGGTGTACATCCGCGGCAACTCGCTCACACGCGACAAGGTCATTCGCAGGGAAACGCAACTGGAGCCGGGCAGACCCTACGACGCGACGGAACTCAAGACAACGGAAGATCGCCTCCGCGCGACACGACTCTTCGGCGAGCCCATCAGGATCACTGTGCAGGAACCTGACCCGGCAGACCCGCTGTACCGCGATCTGCTCATTGAGGTCCGCGAGACAAACACTGGCGCGTTCAACTTCGGGATCGCTGCCGGCTCTGACTCGGGCATCTTCGGCGACTTCTCGATCACGCAGCGCAACTTCGATATTGCAGATACGCCTGAGTCGCTCGAGGAACTCATCGCCCAGCGCGCGTTTCGTGGTGCCGGGCAAACCTTCAACATGTCGCTGCGACCCGGCAACGAGATCTTCCAGTACTCCATCTCACTGACCGAGCCGCACCTGCTCGATACCGACTACACCTTCCGCGTGGGCGGCGACTTCTTCACACGCGACTTCGATATTTACGACCGTGAGACAATCAACGCCTCGATTGGCCTGGGCAGGCGCCTGGGCGACATCTGGGAAGTCGGCGTGACCACGCGGCTTTCGCAGGTCGAGTTGACACAGATCGACCCGAGTGCTCCGACGGAAGTCTTCGCGGATGCCGGCCCGGATGTGCTCACCGGCATAAGCGTGCAACTCGAACGGCGCACCATCGATCGTTTCCGCAGACCAGGCCACGGCAGCCAGTTCCAGATCGGCCTCGAACATGTCGGCGCATTCGGAGGCGATGTCGACTTCACGCAGGCAAACCTCGACTACACCGTCTACTTCACGCTCAACGAAGATTACCTCGGCCGCATCACCACGCTCAAGCTCAACTCGCGCATCGGCTACATCTTCTCCGGGCGCGCGCCAACATACGAAAGTCTGTACCTCGGCGGCCGATCAATGCGAGGCTTCGAGTTCCGTACCGTCAGTCCGAAAGGCATCCGCAACGACAACGGCCTGCCCAGCACCGAGCCCGTCGGCGGCGACTGGCTGCTGTTCCTGGGCGCGCAATACGAGTATCCACTGTTCGGCGATGCGTTTACCGGCGTATTCTTCGTTGATTCCGGGACGGTGACCAACGATCCGGGCTTCGATGATTACCGCGTATCGGTCGGCGTGGGTATTCGTCTTGCCCTGCCTCAATTCGGCCCCGTGCCGCTCGCGTTCGACTTCGGCTTCCCGATCGTGAAGGAATCCACGGATGAGCGGCAGGTGTTCAGTTTTTCCGCAGAACTGCCGTTCTGACGCCGTCATGGCCGATGCACCGTGAGGTTCCTGTCGCGTTGCCAGATCCATCGTGATTCTGGCAGGATCGGCCTATCGTTTGCCAGCAGAAATGGGAAGGTCGCTGACGCAACACGGGTCGTTTCATCGAGCGGACCAGCCCAGCGGCATGACACACATCAACCCCACGAGACCTCATCATGAACAAGAGTCAGATCATTGGATTTTCGCTGCTGCTGATCGCCACTGCGGTGATCGCATCCGCCACAAGCATCGCGTTCGCGGCAACGCGCGGATTCGCGCCACCGACGGCCGTGGCGAAGATCAACCTCACCCGCGTGCTGGAAGGTCTAAACCAGCGCGCTGCCGCTGAGCAGGCCGTCAACGACATGCGGCTGGCCATGAACAGCGAGGATCAGCAGCGCCAGGGAGAACTGCGTCAAATGCAGGAAGCTCTGGCCGAACGCTCCGGCGAGGCGCTTCGCTCCGCAGAGGACGAGTTGGCGATGAAGCTGCTTCAATACCAGGCATGGCTGAAAGTGAGCGATCAACAACTCGATGTTGAATCGTCGCTGCAGTTGCGATCGCTGTATCGCACTATTCGCATTGCCGTGGAATCGCTGGCCGAAGCTGAGGGCTACGACCTTGTCGTCGTGGATGATTCGAGCAGCGAGTTCGCGATGAATCCGCAGGCGTCTCTCTCAAGGCAGATGCAGGTGCGACAGCAGATCGTCGGTCGCCGCGTGCTCTACGGCCGCGATGCGATTGACATCACCGATGAACTGATCGTCCGTATGAACAACGCGTGGGAAGCAGGTCGCTGAATTGAGCCAGCACAGCCACGACTCGCACACACCCGACACAAAGAAGTGAGATCAACATGATCAACCAGTCACGCCAACCACGGTTTCTCGTCGCAACGCTGATCGGCGCGATCGTATCGCTGCTCGCTTACCAGTCATTTGGCGGCAGCACAAAGACCATTATCATCGACCCGGCTGTCGTCGGAACGGTCAATCTCGAGAAGGTCTACGCCGCTATCCCGCAGAAGGCACTCGCCGAGCAATCGCTCCAGGGCTTCGGGCAATCACTTGATGACACCATCAACGGCTTCGTCGAAGAGATTGAAGTGCTCGAAGCCGACCTCGAAGGGCTTTCACCCAACAGCCAGCGGTACGAGGAGATGACTGCGGAACTGATGCGCAAGACGCTCGAATATGAGGGATACGTCCAGTTTGCGAACAATCGGCTCGAACTGGCGAAGGCAGAAGCGCTGCGCGACATCTATCTTGAGCTGCGCTCTGCGATCGCGCGAATCTCGCAACGCAACGGCTACGACCTCGTGATCGTGGATGACACCGTCGGTGATTTGACGCCTACGACCGAGCAGGAAATGCAGCGCCAGATCTCCGCCCGGCGCGTCCTGTATGGCGCACGCACGATTGATGTCACCGATCTGGTCATCGCGGAGATGAATACCCAGCGGTGAGCGAGACGAAGGCATGGTCCTGCGGCGAGATTGCCAGGCGCTTGAACGGCGAACTGGCAGGCGATCCGAAGGTGCGCATCACCGGCGTGCAGAGCGTTGACGATGCGCGCGCGGGCGATATCACGTTCATCACCGATCGCGCCTACGCGAGCCGCTGGCCGCAGTGTCACGCCGGCGCGGTCATCGTCTCGCGCGGGATTGATCTGCCCGATGA
Source organism: uncultured Isosphaeraceae bacterium (assembly GCA_964631295.1). Classification (GTDB taxonomy): domain Bacteria; phylum Planctomycetota; class Phycisphaerae; order Phycisphaerales; family SM1A02; genus CAZVXI01. The sequence goes on along the minus strand of CAZVXI010000027.1, from coordinate 25,557 downwards.
CGCTCGCGGCAGGCCGGTGATACGCGTGGAGGACGCGACGCTCGGAAGCTTTGACGTGCTCGGCATGTTCGCGCCCGATGCGCACCGCCCGAGTGCCGGCATTGATCCCACTGCTTCTGTCAGCGCCTCGGCGATGATCGGTGTGGGCGCTGCTATCGGCCCGCATGTGAGTATCGGCCCGGGCAGTGTGATCGGCGATCGAACGACGCTGCATCCGGGTGTGCGCATCGGCGGCGATGTCTCGATTGGCAGCGATTGCGAGATCCATGGCAACGTGGTGATCCGCGATCGCGTGAGCATCGGCAATGGCGTATGCATCCACCAGAACGCGTCGCTTGGCGCAGATGGCTTCGGGTATCGGCCGGCACCAGACGGCTCCGGGCTGGTCAAGGCGCCGCACATCGGCACGGTGGTGATCGAAGACGATGTGGAGATCGGCGCGGGCACGTGCATCGACCGCGCGAAACTCGGCGAAACCCGCATCGGTGCCGGCACGAAGATCGACAACCTCGTGCAAATCGGGCACAACTGCCGCATCGGGCGGTGCTGCGTGATCGCTGCTCAGACGGGGTTATCGGGCTCCGTTACAGTCGAGGATGGCGCGATGATCGGCGGTCAGGTCGGCATCGCCGAGCACAGAACGGTCGGACAAGCGGGCAGGATTGCGGCACAATCGGGTATCATGTGGGATGTCGAGCCGGGCACGGAGGTGATGGGGTCTCCGGCTGGACCACTCAGAGAATTCTTGCGTATGCACGCCACGCTGCGTACACTGTCCGATTCGGCCGGCCGAGCCGCCAGGCGGAGCAGCAAGGGCTCCGAAAGTTCATAAGCCATTGCGCTGCATTGGTTTACGCAAAAGATCAGATGGTTCAGACTCTCAAACAAGACGCCCACGACGTCGCAGGTGGCGTCCAGAAGCAGCACACCGTCGCTGGGGATGTTGTCATTGAGGGCAAGGGTCTGCTGCTTGGCGAGATGGCCACCATGACCATCAAGCCCGCGCCGCCTGATCATGGCATCGTTTTCGAGCGAGTTGATCTTGACCCGCCGGTGCGTATCCCCGCATTGGCGACAAATGTCGCTCAGCGGCCGCGCCGGACGACGCTCAAGGTGGGGCAGGCATCGATTGAGACAGTCGAGCACTGCATGTCAGCCTTGGCAGGCCTGCGGATCGACAACGCCCTGATCGAAGTCTCCGGGCCTGAGCTGCCCTGTGGTGACGGCTCAGCGGCTCCGTTTGTTGACCCGATCCTTGAAGTCGGTCTGAGTGAGCAGGACAGCGACCGCAGGGTCTTCAGGCTTGCAGAGCCGATCATGATCGAGCAGGGATCGTCCATGCTCGCTGCCTTTCCGACGCGCGAAGACTGCTTCAAGGTCGTTTTCGACCTCGATTATGGCCCCAACGCTCACCGCATTCATCACCAGACGCAGACCTTCGAGTTCAGCAACGGCCAATATCTTGCGGACATCTACCGGGCTCGGACGTTCTCGCTGAAAGAAGAGGCCCAGGCACTCTGGGACCGTGGCATGTGCCACCACCTCACGCCGCGCGACGTGCTGGTCATTGGCGATGACGGCCCGATCGACAACGCCTACCGGTTCGAGAACGAGCCTGTGCGGCACAAGATCGTCGACCTGCTGGGCGACCTCTACCTTGCCGGGTGCGAGGTCCACGCCCGCTTCGTGGCCCACAAGTCCGGGCATGATCTCAACCGGCGGATGGCCCTGAAGATCATCGAGCAGATGAAGACCGTGCGGCGCCAGACGGCCCTGCGGGACGGCCACGCCATGGATATCCGCCTGATACAGCGGATCATGCCCCACCGCTACCCGATGCTGCTCGTGGACCGCGTCGTCGAGATACAGGGCAATCATCGTGCTGTCGGCGTGAAGAACGTCAGCATCAACGAGCCGTTCTTTCAGGGTCACTACCCCGGAACACCGATCATGCCGGGGGTGCTCATTGTCGAGGCGATGGCTCAACTCGGCGGGCTGCTGATGAGCCAGAAACTCGAGCACACCGGCAAAATCGCGGTTCTGCTGAGTCTGGATCGTGTCAAACTTCGACGCCCGGTTACCCCGGGCGATCAACTCGTGCTGGAGGCAGAGGCAGTCCGGGCACGCTCACGCACCTGCACCGTGCGGTGCAAGGCCTACGTGGGCGATCAACCCGCCGCTGAGGCCCAAGTGCGTTTCATGATGGTGGACGCCGAACAGGATTGAACGCAATGAAATCACAGCAGCCACCCTCAACTTTCCTGGAAGGCAAACGAGAGCCAACCATGAGCAGGATTCACCATACCGCGGTCATCGACCCGACAGCCGAGATCGACGAGTCTGTCGTCGTCGGCCCATACAGTGTCATTGGCCCGCACGTGGTCATCGGTGCAGGAACCGTGCTGCACAACCATGTCACCGTTCAGTCCGACACGACGGTCGGCTCGGACAATGTCTTCTACCCGTTCTCCGTGATCGGCGCAGACCCGCAGGACCGAAAGTTCTGTGGCGAACCGTGTTTCTGCAGAATCGGTGACCGCAACACCATCCGCGAGCACGTGACCATCCATCGAGGCACCGGCAACGGAGGCTGCGTGACAATCGTCGGCAGCGACAACCTGATCATGGTCGCCGCGCACATCGCCCACGATTGCCACCTCGGCAACCGGCTCATCATCGCCAATCAGGTCATGCTCGCCGGCCACGTGCGCGTTCATGATGGCGCGAACATCGGCGGAGGCGTCGGCGTGCATCACTACGCGACGATCGGCACCTGCGCATTCGTCGGCGGACTGGCGCGCATCAGCAAAGATGTCCCGCCGTACATGATTGTCGAAGGCAACCCGGCTGAAGTCCGCGCCGTCAACGCAATCGCAATGATGCGCAGCGGCTATCCCGAATCAGAAATCGATGCGATGAAGGAGGTCTTCAAACGCCTGTTCCGAGATAACGGCGCGCCGATGGCTGAGAAAATCGTTGAGATTCGACGCGCATACCCCGGCGTCACCCCCGTACTCACACTGTGTGATGCGCTCGATGCAACCGGCGACGGCGTGCACGGCAGAGCGCTCGAAGTCACCAGGCCTGACGACAAGCGCACAGGTGTCGTCACCGCGGAAACCAGCCAGCGCGCGTCAGTCCGCCGGTAGGTCAGAACCGCATATGTTCAGCGAGAAGTGCGGTCACCGATCGTCATTTCTCACACTCGAGGTATGTCCCGCCGCCATCACCCAGCCGCGATCCGTTCGTTCGAGCAACATCGTGAACACACCGCTGAACTGAAACTTCCTTGCGGGAGGTCAGCCACTTACGCCACCGGAGGGATGCTCAGTCCTCATCCACATCGTCGAAGATGATGCCTCCGTCCTTCTCGTCATCGTCCTCTTCGTCTTCATCCTCGTCGTCCGTGTCAGCATCTTCTGTGTCGAAGATGACTTCTTCATCGTCTTCATCATCTTCCATGAAGTCTTCGTCCTCGAAGTCTTCATCGTCTTCATCGTCTTCATCGCCGTCGAATATGCCGTAGTCGAACTCCTCATCGTCGTCGTCCGACAGCATGACCGGCAGCGCAGTGCGGGAGCGTTCACGATCTTCGCTTGGCCGAAGATCGGACGGGTTGGTACTGCGATTGAGCGACTCGGAGTCGAGCAGGTCAAACGTCGCGAGCGTTGGCGCGCTGGTGCGGGGAATGGTGGTAGAGGATGTCACGAAACCCATGCGATCTCACCATGTTGAAAGTATCTGCGAACGGCCACCGGACCGGCGCGTATTGAATCGGCTGATGACCAAATGTCAACCACCAATCTGAAGTGCCATGTCGGCACAGGTCCCGTCGCGGCTGCAATCGAATGGGCAGGTCTTATGAGTCCGCCGGAGCAGGGATGACCAGCGTCTGATCGTTCTCGGAACTCATCAACACGCGGCCATTGACAATATCGACCGACCGAATCCTGCGGCGCAGCGGCGGCAGATCATGTGGCCGGTCTTCCAGCCTGCCGTTCCGCGACATCGTGTAGATTCGGTAGAAATACTGCGTCCGGCGACCCCGTGCGTCGCGAACCAGCGACTGCTCCGCACGGCCGCTGATCACAATCAGCCGGTCAACCGTCGGGATGATCCAGCGGTAATCGCGATCTTCGTTGACGATGTCCGCACCAAGCACACGCCCGTCGCTCGTGAACACAACGACCCGGCGTATGAATCGCACAAAGGCCATATCCTGCCCCTCCACCGGCAGGACTTCCTGTACATCGAACGGGTTCCAGTCTGCTGTTGCCGGGCCCTCGAACGGCTGGGTAACAAGCCCAGTCGTCGCGTTGATCCCCTGGAGAGACGACTGAGTCTCGAAGATGACATTCCCGCCGACCGGCCACGCGCGCTGCGCATCGGTCGCTGCATAGCCGACATTGGCCCACAGCGGCTCGCCTGTCAACAAGTCGCACGCGACGATGCCTCCCTCCGACCCGCACAGCAGCCTGCCGGAGCCGACATCGACAAGCCATCGCACCTGCTCCGACGCGAGTGAACGCGACTGCCAGAGCATCTCGCCATTGTCAGGATCCAGCGCGAGCACGACCGGAGCGCCACGCCGTCCGCCCCGTGCAGCAGCCGCACCTGCAAGGACAATCGCATGCTCGTTCATAATCGCAAAGTGCACCTGCTCCATGGTCGTCGGGCGTGTCCAGATCGCCTGCGATGCATCGGCAATGTCAAACGCAGCCACTCCGCCCGTCCGCCGGATGAGCACCATGCGATCGCGCGCAAGCAAAGGCAGCGTCTGCCTCGGGTCGAACGGATCATTGCCGCCAAGTCGATCGCGAATCGCCCGAGCCTGGTTGAGGTCGCGCACGACATCGCCAATGACCTCCGACAAGCGCGGCGTCGTCCACAACTGCTCGCCCGTCGCCGGGTCGAGCCCGACAGCGTGCGGGTCCTGCGGGTCGGTCGCGGCCCAGATCACGAGCAGATCATCGGTGTGCTGAAGAACGGTCGGGGCAGCAACCTCGAAGTCGGCCGTCCACTGCTCTTCCAGCGTGGAGGCATCGATGAGTGTCAGGCGCGCATCCCGCTCGATCAGGAATGCATCTGCAGACGCGTGATGACGCCGTGATGCGGGGTTGTCAGTCAGCCGCGTGACGATGCGACCCGGGATCGCATCGGCGAGGCCGTCGACGTTGCCCACACGAACCTCACGTTGCCGGTCCAGCAGGCCGCCCATCTCGTTCTGCCAGCGGCTTGCAAGGCGCGGGCCATCTTCATGGCCCAGCAGGCGCGCAGTAGTGTGTTCCTCGCGCACGAACGAGAGCATCTCCCACGCAGACGAAATCCGCCCAGCCGACTCACACAGGGCGATGTATCTGCCCAGCAACGCCGCAGCAGCATCATCCGTCGGCATCAGTCGATATCCGTCCAGCAGCGCCGACATCGCGCGTGTGGTGTCGCCCGCCGACACGAAAACCTCTGCAGCCAGCAACCGTGCATCAATCGCTGCGGACGCGAGCGGGTACCGATCAGCCAGCGCAAGCAGGCGTTCCGGATCAGGCGTCGCTTCGCTGGTGATCTCAGTGAGTTGCGTCGCCGCGGCTGTCGAGTGCGTGCGGTAGATCTGGTCCGTTGCCAGCCGCTGGAGCATGAGCAGCCGTTGCGACGCCCATCGCGCGCCGGTCTGGAGAAGATCATCCTCGACACGTGTGACCATCGCCAGCGAGGTGTCATCAAGTATTTGCTGGTACACATCCGCTGCGGACGATGGTTCGACTCCGAGCAACCAGTCGCCCCACGCAAGGCGATGTTCAGCACGTTGCGCATCGCTGGTCGCCACCTGTCCGAGGCGATCAAAGAATGCCTCGCCGGGATCGCGATCCTGTGTGAGTTCGCGCAGGTTCACAGCAAGCATCATGCTGAACAGTTCATCGCGATGTGCGCGAGCTGTGCCACCCGGTGCTGCATCGATCCGCTTCATGGCAATCGCAGCGCCTTCAAGCATGAGATCAATGTTTCGCACGCGCACCGCCAAACGCACCAGTGACAGCGCTGGGTCGGGGTCGTCCGGTTCAGCGTCGAGCCGTTCACGGAGCATTTCCTCCGCCCGCGCAAACGACATGAATGCATGCAGTTCATCGCTGCCCGCCAGGAGCAGTTGCGAGTCGTGCGCAAGCGGATTGCCACCTGTCATCCCATGCAGGTCAAGTGTCTGATGCACATAGCCAGTCTCGTTGTCCGCAACGATGACGCCCGTGGATGTCGGCACGATCAGTGAGCGATCAGTCAACTGCACGCGCCCGTTGATGTCCAGTTGCTGTGGGCCGAAATCACTCGGTCGCTCCATGCCATCGAAGTTCTCAAGCGATGACACCATCGGCGAGGGCAACTGCCATGAAGGCGTCGCGAGATCATCAATCCGAAACGCGCGGACATCACTGCCGATCGCATACACGAGCCGATCGTTGGAAAGCAGGTAGTTCGGCGAACCCCAGCCAATGTTCGGCGAGGCTGCGAAACTGTCGATCTGTTCACCCGTGTGATGATCAAGCAGAACGACGCGCGTCTGATCCGGCTGAATCGCCAGCACGCCGCGCGGTGTCCACGCAGCAGTCGAAATCTCCCAAGGCCGCCTCTCTGCATCCTGGAACGGCAACGTGATGGGCACGCTGAATCGGCGTAACCACTGGATCTGACCGGTGCGCGCAGTGAGCTTGGCGATCGCGCCAATCGGGCTCGCAACAAGCAGTTCGCCGTCGCGATAAACCAGCGAAGAGAACGGCCGCCCCGGCGTTCGACGAACGGTGCCGCTCGATGTGATGTAGCGAATCCAGTCGAGGCTGCCATCCTGTTCATCGAGCGCAAGCACGTACACGCTCGTCAGGTTCTGCTGCGAAACCTTGCGCCCGAGCAGGAACACGCGGCCATCAGCAATGATTGGAGTGCCGTACGCGAACAACCCATCATACTCGTCCACTGCGTTGATCCGATTGATCCGGCGTATCCAGCGACGATCTCCGGTTGCAGCATCCAGGCAGATGACCCGTCCATCGTCGGTGCGGGATGTCTCCTGTGCGTGCCCGTACAGCGCGACAAGCGTACCGTTTTTGACAGCAATGATGTTCATGTCGAGCACCGCACTGGAATCGCCACGACCCGCGGTAGACAACGATGGAGGATTGTCGTGCATCCAGCGCACGTTCCCGGTGAATCGATCCAGCGCGGCGATGCGGTGCCCCTCAGAGATGTACACCGTTGAGCCGACCACCGTCGGCGCAGCAGTCATCATTCGCCCGCTCAAGCGCCGCTGCTGCACGACAGGGTTGAGCATGTCTGCGCCCTGTCCGCCGTTGAAGAGCCTGCGGCGGAGCAGCGACCGATCCAGCGTGACATTCCAGATTGAATGAGCGACGACGTCGGCAAGATCACCCGATTCGCTGATCTGCATCACATCAACACCTGCAGAACCGGGCAGGTCGCTCAGGCCATCAAGTGCGTCGAGCCGCGCATGATGTTCCGCAGCGGTCTCACCGATCGACGCAAGTGCCTGCCTCGCCTCCTGCAAGAGCGCAAGGTTGCCCGAATAGCCGGCCGCGACACCAAGCATGTACCACGCGTGCGATTCCTGTTCGAGACTGATCGCCGGATGGTTAATCGCTTCATCCAGCCATGAGATTGCCGAGGCAAACCGGGCGCGCTCGAGATCGTGTTGACCAAGCCGCAGCAGCGCCTTCAGACCGGACATCGTCAATGCGCGCGTGATTGCAAGGCGTTCAACATCGCCTGCTTCGAGCATGCGCGCTGCCTCCGCCGACGCGATCAACTGATACCGCTCGAGCAACTCGGGATTGCTGGAAATCTGATCGAGCACACGCCCGCGGACGGACCGGTAATGACCCTCTGCGGACTCGAACGCGGGAATCAAACGCAGCGGGAACTCATCAAGAAGCTGCTGAAAAAGCCGGACAGCCTCACCCGTATTCTCCGCCGACTGATCAACTGCCTGCCGGAACAACTCCCATGCCTGTGGTGAGTCATCGACATAAACGGGGTTTGCCTGTGCTGCCGCGTGCCGCCCGGTCATGAGCCCTGCGACCATGCACAGGACCGCAAGTTGCCATTGACTCAACCAGAATGACTGATGCATGGGTGCTCTCCAGGGTGGAGCGACCAGACTCCAACGTACGGCTTTCATCGGCCGAACATCCTCCGCTCCATCGTAGGAAGCCGACCGCTGCACCGTGTCAAACTCTGTTGACAAGCATCGCATTCGTGACAATCGCCCTGTGCTTTGCGATCAGCTCTGCCCGTCGATACGCTGTTGCCATGATCTGCCCCTGTATCTGCCGGATTCTCATTCTGACATTGGCAGCGACTGCACTGCTCGGTGGTTGTTCGCTCTACAGCGACCCGTCGATCAACGTGACAGGCATTGCGCTCACGCAACGCACGGATGAGGCCATCGCGCTGGATGTCTCTCTTGAGATGTCAAACAGCAATAACGTCCCGCTGGAACTGCTGGACTTCCACTACGCGTTCTCGGTTGATGGCAGGCGGGTGTTTCAGGGTCGCCGGTCGGCTGAGGCCACGCTTGGCGCGTCGGGCGATCACACGGTCATCATTCCTGTTGTCGTCCGATATGACCAGGTTGACTGGCAGCAGTTCCCGCCGGATCAGTTCGACTACTCGCTCAGTGGCCATGTGCAGTACATCACGCCCGGCGAACTCGCAGAACTGCTGCTCGATCTGGGCGTGCGTCGCCCACGGGCAGGTTTTCGGAACTCGGGCAAGGTGATGCTCCCGAACGCGAATGCCCAGCCAACCCCCCCGGCCAGCGGTTGATGCTTCCCTGATCGGCGCATCCGGCGCAGCTCCCGCCAACGTCGCCAGCCACACGATGCAACCGTTTGCGCAGGGGTCCGTGCTTATCCAGCGCGCCGTACACGCCGATACGACTGAGGAATTGGACTGTCTACAGATGCGGCGCGTTGCGCCGACGGGGAATCGACATGCAAATTGATGCCATTCTACGTACAGCAGCCGAGCAGGATGCGTCCGACATTCACCTCGTCGCCAACCATCCGCCGGTCATGCGCGTCAATACCGTCATGACGCCGATGGACTATCCGATACTCTCGCCGGATGCTGTGCGCTCGACACTGGAAACGATGCTCAACGAGGAACTGCTTGAGTCCTTCGATGCGCAGAAGGACGTCGACTTCTCCTACGAAGTGCCGGGTCTGTCTCGCTACCGTGTGAACGCGCACATGCAGCGCGGCTCGGTGGGCATGGCCCTGCGTGCGATCAAGACGAAAGTCCCGCCGCTCGAGAAGCTCAATCTCCCCGAAGTCATCAGCCGCCTGACATACCTGCCGCGCGGGCTTGTACTTGTCACAGGCGATACCGGCTCGGGTAAGTCGACAACACTCGCCGCCATGGTGCAGGCGATGAACGAACGCTATCGCAAGCACATCATCACGCTGGAAGACCCTGTCGAATACGCGTTCGAGTCGAACAAGTCGATTATCGAACAGCGTGAACTCGGGCACGACATGCCGACATTTGCATCCGGCCTGAAGCACGCGCTGCGTCAGGACCCGGACATCATCTTCGTCGGCGAAATGCGCGACCTCGACACGACCGCTCTGGCAATGTCTGCCGCAGAAACCGGCCACCTCGTGCTTTCCACCCTGCACACCGTCAACGCGTCGCAGACTGTCGAGCGTATTGTCGATATGTACCCGTCATCGCAGCAGAACCAGATTCGCTCGATGCTCGGCAACACGTTGCAGGCGGTTGTCTCGCAGACACTGTTCAGCCGGATCGACCAGCCCGGGATGTGTCCGGCGGTTGAGGTCATGCTGTGTACTCCCGCGATTCGCAACCTGATACGCGAAGCGCGCACATTTGAGATCCCGAACGTCATCGACACCAACCGCAACACGGGCATGGTGTCGCTCGACAACGCCATCGCTGAGTTGTACTTCAACGGGTTGATCAGCCGCGAGGATGCCATCGCACAAGCTGCCTATCCGGACAAACTTGAACGGCAACTCGCCGCATAACAGATCGCGAATCCAGGACCGAAACCGATGCCGCAATATCGCTACCAGGCACGACATTCCTCGGGGCAGATGCAATCCGGCGTGTTGGCCGCCGACAACGCCACAACTGCTGCAGCGATCCTGCGCAATCAGGGAAGCCATGTTCTGCAACTTTCACCCGTGCAGGGTGGCGGACAGGTCGGCGGCGCGCTCAAGTTACTGAACTATTCAAGCGGACCCGGGCAGAAGGATGTTCTTGACTTCACATCGCAGCTCGCCGTCATGGTGCGTGCTGGGATCGGACTTCGCGCGGCACTGGAGGGGATTGCCGAGCAGGTCTCCAACCCGAAGTTCAAGAGCATCCTTCTCGGGATCAAGGAAGATATCGAGTCAGGCAAGCAGTTCTCAGAAGCCATCCAGAGGCACCCGAAACTCTTCAGCCCGCTTTATGTCAATATGGTCCGCGCCTCGGAGATGTCCGGATCGTTCGCCAAGATGCTTGATCGAATCGCTGCATACATAGCTCAGCAGATCGAGACGCGCAAGATGGTCGTCGGCGCAAGTATCTATCCGGGCATCATCGGCACGATGGCCATCGGCGTGACCGTCTTCCTGCTGACGTTTGTACTCCCGCGTTTCGCAGGCGTCTTCAAGGGCAAGGAAGCAGTCCTGCCCTGGCCGACGAAGTTCCTCATGGGCGCATCAAGTTTCCTTGTCAGTTACTGGTGGATATTCCTGCTCGCCGCTGGCGGGCTCATCGTCGGGTTCATTCTCTTTATTAAAACTGAAATCGGCCGCTACTGGTGGGATCGTACAAAACTCGGCATGCCTGTCTTCAAGCGCATGTTTCGCGCGCTGTATGTCAGCCGCTCACTGCACACGATGGGTGAACTGCTCAACGCGGGTGTTCCAATGCTCGATACGCTCGCCATCACCGGCGATATCTCTGGCAATGTGCTGTATCGCAAGATGTGGCGCAGCGTGTATGGTGCAGTGAAGCAGGGCAAGAAGATACAAAGCCAGTTGTCCAAATCGCGCCTGCTTCCAAAATCCGTCGTGCAGATGATCGGTGCGGGCGAAGAGTCCGGCCGCCTCGGTGAGGTGCTCGGCGAGATCTCTGAGTATTACAACAAGGCGCTGCGCGATGCCATCAAGGCAGTGACCGGAATGATCGAACCAATCATGATCGTCCTGATGGGATCCGTCGTCGGCTTCATCGCGATGGCAATCATCCTGCCGATCTTCAAGATGAGCGCGCTGGTGAGTTGATGCAATCGACGAGTGCTGCGGGGGCAGCTTTTCTACCGGGAGGCAGTGAGGAGTGCCGGACATGGCAACGAGGTTAACCAGCCGTGGGCGCACACAACGCGCTCGACGAAGCAGGGGCTTCACGCTTATCGAGTCGGCGCTGGCGACCGTCATCATCGGCGTGGGCGTGCTCGCGATGGTCGCAGCCCAGGAAGCGCTGCACAAGAAGAACGAGTGGTCAACCCACGCAAGCATCGCCAGCCAACTTGGCAACGAACTGCGAGAAATGACGTTCAACCTGCCCCGCCACGATCCTGTCACCAACCAGGCATTCTGGGGGATTGAGCCCAATGAATCGTGGGTCGGAGACTTCGATGATGTCGACGACTTCGATGGCGACGGCGACGGCCTGAGTTTCTCTGCAGTCGATGGCTCCGGGCCGATCAATGCTCAGCGCGAGGTCATCCCCAATATGGCCGGCTGGACACAGACCGTGTTCGTGCGCAATGTCGACCCGTTCGACATCACCCAAGCCATGGACGACAACAGTACGGACATGCTTGTCGTGGAAGTCGTCGTGACGTATCAGGGAACGTACGACGAGAGCCCGATGGAAATGACGCGCGTTACCTGGATTGTCCCGGAGTAATGCAGCACACGCTCGTGTTGATCGCGCGCGCGTTTGCTTGACACGCTTCGATCTCGTGTGGAGGCGGGAGAGATTCCCATGACTATTCCAATCACAAGCAGGCGACTGCCAGACCAGCGCCGCATGAGTTCCATGCGACGCGGTGTGACGTCGATCCTGTCAATGATGTTTCTCGTGATGTTCGGCTCACTTGCGATGGCGATGGCCGTCGTCGCACAGGGGAACCTGCGGACAGCTGACTCCTCGTTGCGCGTTTCCCGCGCGATGAGCGCTGCAGAGGCGGGCCTCGTCTTTGCTGCACGCCGCCTGCAGAACGAGGGAAGCCGGTTCGTCATCGAGAAGGGCGTCATCGACGCCGATTTTGCTGAGGAACTCTGGCTCGGCACGTATGACGAATCGTCCGACGGGTCCGTTGATGTGGAAGACCCGGACGGATACACAGTCACCAATCCGCCATCCGGCATCGTTGCAGCGCTGCTCGATGCGCACCTTGCAGACGACCATACCGTCGTCGTTGCGACCGGCGACTCGAGCCTGCCCACCATCGACACAACATATGGCACGCTCTATGCTCGCCCGATTACAATGTCCGACGACTCGAATGCGCCATACTTCCGGCTGAAGTATGAACTTCTCGATAGTGAGCCACTCGTGCGCGTCACGAGCCAGGGAGTCGACGGTGATATTGTCCGGACGCTGCAGATGGACTTCGCAATCGAAAAGAAAATCGAATACGCAGTTATCAGCCCGAACCGAATCATGATCGGCAAGAACGTCCGTGTCGAGGGTCCGCTCGGCTCACGCTATGGCCTGGTTGCAGGTGAACTGGCTACCACCAACGGCGATCCGCTCGTCATGCGGAGCGACTTTTACTACCTCGACGACACCCTCAACGATACGCTTGATACATTCTTTTCACGTCTCTACGAGTATGATATCGATGGCGACGGCCGCCTGCGCCCCGATCACCCGGTTGAAAAACTCGGAATGACAGGCTATTCGGAACTGATCGACTACGATGGCGATGAGTATGTTGATGACTTCGACCTGTTTCTTGCTCACTTCGATTCCAACAGCAACCAGGCGCTCGTGTATGACAGTGTACTCGCGGCGGACGCCGGCCTTGGTTCGCTCTCCGAGGAGTTTGCCGGCGTTGATGACCAACTCACTCGCCTGATCGATTGGGCTTTCGCTGATCGCGACGGCGATGGTGAAGTCACAACCGCAGATCGCCAGCTTGGTTATATGGATGGTGTGATTGATGCCAGGGACTTGTACGCGAAGGTCACCGGACGGCTGATGTTCGCGATCCTGCGTGAACCATGGGATGCTGCCAATGGCGCGAGCTATCAGACAGTGGTCAACGGCCCCGTTCGCCCGGGTCTCGATAATGCTCCAGTCGAGTTTGAAGCCGATGAGAAATACCTGCGCGAAATCGACACATCGATGTTCGTTGACTCACAGACATGGTTTGATGATCATACCGCATCCAGTCTGGCGTTCGGCGACGAGTCATCCGGACAGGTTGCGCAGAACCTTGATGCTGGCGTGGGTACATATACCCCGCCGGATGATGACACATGGGAGTCCGTGCCCTTTGGATCGGTCGGCGCATATGACTACTTCCAGAGGCCTGTCTATGAAGGAATGACTTTCGAAGACCTGCGGATTCCAAAGGGAACCAACCCGCTGTTCGTGGACTGCACGTTCATCGGTATCACCTATATCGAGACACAGCAGGATGTCGATCACGAGAACTGGAACTATGCCGGCTCGCGTGAACCCGTTGAAACTGATACCGACGGAGACGGAACACCTGATGCCACTGTATATGAACTGCGCTTCCCCGGCCTCGATGCGGAACTCGACGGCAGTCCGGTGATCGATACGCGCGTTGAGTCGAACAATATCCGCTTCCATAACTGCACGTTTCTCGGCTCGCTCGCGGGCGACACACCCAATGAATACACTCACTGGCGCAACAAGGTACAAATGACCGGCAACACTCGCTTTTACATTGATGTGGAAGATGAAGATCTCGCCGTTCAGGACGATGCTGCAACACTTGTCGGCCTGCTCGAAGGACTTTCGGAAGAAGAAGTTGAAGAGAGTAAGAAAAGTTCGATCATGCTCCCGGGATGGTCGGTGGATGTCGGTAACTTTTCAAATGAAGTAGCGACCGATCCCACAGACACGCCCAAGGTCAAGCTCAAGGGTGTGATCATTGCCGGTATTCTCGATGTGCGGGGCACGGCTGACATCCACGGAACGCTGATGCTGACGTATCGCCCCACCACCAACGAAGGTCCGCTGTTCTACGGCGGCCTTCCCGATGCATTCAACACAACGATCGGGTACTTTGGCCCGTCCGATGGCGACAGTGAAGGCGTGGATACTGACGACGCCGACTTCGATGGATTTGGCGAAATCACTCTCCGCTACAACGAAGATGCTCTGCTACCTGATGGCATTCCCTGGCCGATCCGCATCAAGGCGAAGCCGGTCACATATATTGAAGGAGGTGACATGTGAGCACGTTCCAGTCCTTCAATCGATTCGAGCCGATGCCGCGTCCGCGGAGGGGATGTCGATTCCTTCGCATGTTGCCTTGCAGGTATGAACTGATGCAACGTGACACCTCCAGTTGGCCGACAGCTTTGCGTGATGCAACGCAGCGGCGCCGACGCGGCATTGTCCGTCGCGGCTTCAATCTCGTGGAACTTACCATCGCGCTGGCCATCACGGCGGCGCTTCTGACAGCAACCATGGTCGCGCTCGATGCATCGTACAAAGCGTATCAGCGCACGACCGAAGAAGCGTCAACGCACACGATCTCGCGACTGGCGATTCATCGCATGCAGGCGCTTATCCGCACAGGCACGGAGTTCGGCCCGTTTCCACTCAACCCCAACGATTCAATCGTACTGAGCGACTACATCGACTTCGTCACACCCGAGGGCGACCTGATGACGATCGGATGGGACTCGACAAGCGAGGAACTCTACATCACGACCAACGAAAGTGGAACCGAGACGACATACACGCTGCTCGGTGGCGTCATCGGACGAGACGATGCAGATGGAGATCCGATTTCGCCTTTCATACTCGAATATGAACGTGGCAGGAACCTGCATCGTGTGACGATCGACCTGACCATCACGCCGGACGACAACATGGACGTTCAGCTTGACGGTGATTATGCGCCGGAGATTCGGCTTGTTGCATCCGCACAGCCGCGCACGGCAGCGTACGACTGAGCGTTCCGGGCCATCATTGCACCCAGCGAGCCTGCGCACACCGTTGCGCAGGCTTTTTGTCTTCATGGGTTTCTTGATGTATACCGCGCGACGCATCCGGGCGCTTCGGTCACCGCGACGCTCACGATCTGTGTTGCCTCGCCAACCTGTTGAGCCAACGCATCTGCGATATGTCTTGCGACCAGTTCCGCGGTCGGATTGATCTGATCGAAGGGTGGAGTCTGGTTCAGGTTGGCGTTGCGAAACGGCGTGATAACTGCATCCAATGCGTGCTGCAACGCGTGAAAATCAACCACGAGCCCGTCTTCGTCGAGCGATTCAGCGGCGACCGTGACGACGACATGCCAGTTGTGCCCATGCAACGTCTCACGCTCACCGTTCATGACGATCGCGTGCGCTGCTGCAAAATCTGCGTGAATCTCAACTTCAAACATCGGATGCACCATAGCCGCTGTCGCCTGCAATGGCTTCGCGCACTGCTTCGATTGTCTCGGGTGTTGTCCCGCAGCATCCTCCTGCCATTGTCGCACCTGCGTCGATCCACGTCCGCGCATATGCCGCATATCGAGCGGGGTTACTCGCATCGGTCGCATGCCAGGATCCGTCCGGCATCAGGCGGCTCGTGTTCGCGCAGGCAATGATGCCGATGACGCTGGCAACTTGCTCAGCAACCCATTCGATGTGTCGCGCCACGTCCGGCGCTGCCACGCAGTTGATGCCAACCGCCCGAATGTTCCTTGCGATCGCCGCCTCGATCACCGGCAACATCACGTCACCATCCAGCAGCGCGCCCGGCTCTCCGACACTGTCGCACACACAACTGACGATCACTCGCTCGGCAGGCATGCGCTCGCAGGCAACTTCCAATGCGATGATCGCCTCCCGCGTTGTCGGCATCGTCTCGATCAATACAAGATCAATCCCCGCCTGTACGAGGTTGTCGACGTGCCTGGCATGCTCACAGCGGCATGTGGCATCATCCGGCGTTGCATCCGGTGTGTAGCAGTCTTCAAGGGGCGCAACACTGCCTGCAACTTGCACATCGCGCGATACAGCGTCCGACGCGCACCGCGCAATGACGACTGCCTCCCGTGTCATCATGTCGGCGTCAGCCTCCATCCCGACTCTCGCCAACGCGCGGGCTGTCGTGCGGAATGTATTGGCAGTGATGATCTGTGCGCCCGCGTGGACGTACTGCTCGTGAATGAGGGCGAGTACATCAGGCATCTCGCGAATCGCAGCAGCCGACCAGTGCGGGCGGGTCACATCGACGCCGCGCGCTGCGAGTTGCGTGCCGATCGCGCCATCGAGCAGAACAGTCATGACGATGAAGCGGCAGGCGGTGCGATCGTTTCGGCTTTGCGATCAGCAATACGATCACGCAGACGCTGCACGAACCGGTTGCAGTCGCGCGCGATCTCAACCGGACCATGTCGCATGGTGATGATCGCAACCTCCGCCGGACAGTTGATTCGTACAGGGAACCACGCGCCGACGCCTGTCGTCACGAACAGGTTGCTGTCATGCCGCGTGAATGGCCCGGCGCTGAGTCGTTCAGTCACAGCGAGGTTGGTGTTCGGCCTGTTTCTGACGGCCATCTGCCCGCCGTGGGTATGCCCCGCGAGCGTGAGCGGAATGCCAAGCTGTGCAGCCCGCCGGAATGACTTGGGGTTGTGTGAAAGCAGCAGATGCGTCTCGTCGCCGGTCGCCTCATTGACTTGTTGCGAGCAAATGCTGGTTGTTCTCCCCCATCGGGTGCCAGCAACCTCCAGCGTTGCGCCGTTGCGTTGAATGGCAACCGCCTCATCTTCAAGCACAACGATGCCCACGTCTCGCGCCAGCCGCGCGAGCGTTCGCCCGCACTCGAGTTCATCGTGATTGCCGAGCACGAGCAGACTTCCCATCGGCGCACCCGATGACGCAAGAGCCTCAAGCAGCGGCTCCACGCCTGCATGTTGCAGATCGACCACATCGCCCGTGCAGGCGACGATATCCGGCCGCTGCTCTGCAAGCAGGCTGACGACTTCGATGGCTTTTTCAACCGTGAGCAGTTCACCAAGGTGAAAGTCGCTCACATGCCCGATCCGCAGTCCGTCGAACGCGCTTGGCCAGCGCGGACTTGCCAGTTCGACCTCGCGGATTGCAATATCCCGTTGATTGTGGCGTCGTTTCATATGGCCGCCAGTCAAGCGGTCCGGGCCGATCGTGAACAGGAAGTTACGCACGCGAGCACGACGGAACTTGCCACGCCGTTTGCGTTCCTGTTTCTGGTCATCGGGAGATGCTGTTGGCTTGCTCGTCATCACGCCAATAATAGCGCGATATCACTCGCGTCAGAATGTCACGCGGCCGCCAATGAACAACCCCTGCAGCCCCGCATCGAACTCAAACGGGCCATCCTCGACGCGAAACTCGAGCAGCCGGTACCCGAAATAGACGCCGAGATTCGGTGCCACTATGCCGGTGAGGCCCGCGCCGATCTGAAACGCGAGCCCACCCCCGCTGAGCGCCGGTCCGACGCCACCGAAGCCCTCGATCGCCCACGATCGGATGATCCCGCCGAGCGGCTGATCGGGCTCATGCACGAACTCGAAGTTCAGCCCGAGCATGATCGCTGCTGCAGTCAGCGAGGCGCCGTCGCTGCCCACGCCAACTTCCGTGATGCGTGTTTCGATGTCTGCGATGCGCAGGCCGATCGTCGGTCCCAGGCGCAGATCTGCCACGGGGCGGCCGAACTGATTGGTGTTGTCCGGGATTCTGCCATCAGTCAGCGGCCGGTACATCGTCTTGCCGATGTCGACGCCCACGCTTGTCATTTCCAGCGAGGACACAATCACGTCACCAGGGTCAAGCGTGAGTGTCCCGAAGGGTGCGGTGGAAGGCGTCGGGTTGAGTGCACCGAATGTTGCTGATCGCGTTGTGTCCATCGCAAAGCCGCTGCCGCGAACGAACCAATCCGGCCCTTTTCGCAGGGTCAGTTCCACGTTGAAGATCGACTCGGAGTTGTCGAGTTGAAGATCTTCATCGATCAACAGTTCATTGCCTGACGGATTGGCCGCAAGCGCGAATTCTCCTCCGAGCCTTGCCTGCCAGATCCCCAGGAGGAGGTCGGCTGAGATCGGCCGGTCCGCAACCAGCTTCACAGGTTCGTCAGTTTCGCGCGATTCCTGTGCGACTGCAGGGCCAGCGATGAAAACCAGCACCAGCGGCAACACCGCAGCGAACTGACTGCATGGCTGGCTCATATGTGCATTCTCCGCTGCGAGGCGCGACCGGCCCGGCTATCGTCCTGCTGAGTTCACTTCCAAGCATACCGATCGACATGACGGCCGACACGCATGACAATCAAACTCCGGAAGAGCCCGGCCTCGTGCATCTGACGGAAACGTCAACCGTGCGTGAGGCCGATGTTGCCTTCTCATATGCACGCTCGTCAGGTCCCGGCGGGCAGTCGGTCAACAAGCTCAATACGCGGGCGCAGCTGCGCGTATCGATCCATGCGATCAACGGGCTTGAGGATCGCGCGGTCGCGCGGCTGCGGCGGCTCGCTGGCCAACGCCTGACATCCGGCGATGAACTGCTGATCAGCTCCGACCGGCATCGCTCGCAACTCGACAATCGCCGCGACTGCTGGGCAAGGCTGGGCGAACTTGTCGCGGAGGCCGAACGAATCCCCAAACGGCGAAAGCGAACCCGGCCATCGAGGGCGATGGTCGAACGCCGACTCGAGGCGAAACGCCGCCTGAAAGACAAAAAGCGTTCGCGACGCTGGCGGCCCGGTGATTGATGTTCGTTCGGGGTGAACCGCGCAGAACGATGGACAATGCCGCAGAGTCGTGTCGAAAATGTAGTATGAACCCTGTAGGACCCCAGGAGATTGCCCATGCGTCTGACCGCTCTCGTCGCCACACTTCCGGTGATGATCATCCATGCCAGCGCCAGCGGCCAGTGGGTGGACTTCCAGGATGAGATCGACACGCGGTTGTCGCTGACCACCGTCGGGCTTGACGATCCGGAAGAAAAGGACCTGGGCGTGGGCGATTTCAACCAAGACGGCTGGGATGATCTTGTCATCGTCCGCAAGCTGGAGTTTTCTGATCCCGGCCCGCGGGCTGATGTGCTGCTGATGAATGAGTCGGGCGTGCTCACCGATCGCACGGCAACGTACGCGCCGGAGTTTCAGACGCGACTGACCGATGCTCGCGATGTGTTCGTCGGCGACTTCAACGGCGACGGCTGGCTCGATCTCATCATCGCCAGCACGCGCGGCGACCAGCCGACACTCTACATCAACCAAGGCGAAGATGAGGGCGTCTGGCAGGGCTTCGCTGATGAGTCAGCGACGCGGCTGCCGACCATCACCCCGCCAAATCAGCCGGACGGGCCCGAGTTCTGTGCTGTCTCCGCGGGCGATATCGACGGCGATGATGATCTGGACATCTACTTCGCCAACTATATCCACGGCGGCGGGACGACCGACATACTGCTCGTCAACGATGGCACGGGTGTGTTCACCAACGAGACCGAAACGCGTGTCGGCGAGTTCGCAAATGTGGCGTTTGGCACATCCACGGAAATGCACGATGTCGATCACGACGGCGACCTCGATCTGCTGAAGATGAGCACGCTCTTCTCGGTTGAGCCATTCAATGATCGCGGCACGTTCATTCTCTTCAACGATGGCAATGGCGTTTTCAACACGGTTCCATATACGACTGTCGGCACTGGTGCGCCGTACATGTTCCTTGGCGGGCACTTCGATGACAACGAGATGATCGACGTGTACTTCGTGGATGATGGAACGGACGGCTGCGCCTTCGCAAATGCGACGCCTGTCGACGGACCACTGAGCTTCGACTTCTACACGATCAGCCCGTCGCCTCGCACCGGCGGTTTCGGCGGCAACCTGCATGCGGCTGATGTCGACGGTGATGGTGATCTGGATATCGGCGTCTGCCCGATCGATGTAGATATTCAGAACTGCGATGTCGGCGCAGAGTTCACGATTCTGGAGAACAAGGGTGATCGCGTGTTCGTCGATCCTTACGATGCTGCCAACGATCCGCCGTACGCACTCGAAGCGCATGACTTTGCATTTATCGACATCAACAATGACGGCTGCGTCGACTTGTTCTTCGGTCTGTGCACCGGCTATGCGCTGTTCATGCAAACATCTTGCGAGCCGTTCAATCCTGCTGTGACGATTTCGCTGCCCGCCGGAGCACCGATCGAACTGGAGCGCGATGAACCGACGACGTTCCATGTCCGACTCCGCGATGGCGCTGAATCACCAACCGGCGGCTTGCTGCATTACAGCGTGGACGGCGGGGCATATGCATCAACTCCGTTGACGCCGCTCGAAGGTGTCGGCGGCGACCTGTACAACGCCACGTTCCCGCCGATGTCCTGCGGGCTCAGTGTCGAGTTCTATATCGAAGCCGTCGGCGACGAAGGCGGCAGCACGACGCGGCCGCTCGACGCGCCGGAGACGACCTACGAGGCGATCGTCGGTGCAGCGGAACTGATCGTCGGCTTCGACTTCGAGGCGGCGGATGATGAGGGCTGGCTCGTGGATGTCGAAGGGACCGACGATGCCACCACCGGCGTCTGGGAGCGAGTCGACCCGGTCGGCACTGCCGCCCAGCCGGAAGATGATGTGGATTCAGCCGGCGTCATGTGCTGGGTCACAGGACAACATCCCGGGGGCGGGACTGGAGCCAACGATATCGACGGCGGCGCGACGACCCTCTTCTCGCCAACGTTCGACCTCAGCGAGTATGGCGACGCCCGCCTTGTGTACGCTCGCTGGTACACCAATAACGCGGGTGACAATCCCGGCGAGGATCTCTTCATTGTCGAGATCAACGACGGCTCAGGCTGGGTGCAACTCGAACAGGTCGGCCCGGAGAGCCCGCCGGCTTCCTGGGAAACGGTGTCTTTCGAGCTGAGCGCGTTCATCGAGATGACCTCGGCCGTGCAGGTGCGCTTCACAGCGTCCGACCTCAACAATCCATCAATCGTCGAAGCAGCGATCGACCAGTTCCGCATCGAAGGTCTGCCATGTGCTGGCGAGTGTCCGGGCGACGCAACTGGCGACTTCACCGTCGGCCTGGCAGACCTGCTCGACGTACTCGCAAACTGGGGCAGCGATGGCGCTGATGGGGCGGATGTCACTGGCGACGGCTCCGTCGGCCTGCCGGACCTGCTCGACGTGCTCGCCAATTGGGGCACAACGTGCTGATCATGTGATGGATGACAATGCGGCCTCGCGCGGCTAATGATTCAAACTATGGCCGCACGGATCACGAAGTTCGGATTCGCCGAGGGTGACGCCATCGGCGACAAGTACGAGATCATCAGCCCGCTTGGCAAGGGTCTGGAGGGTGAGGTCTACCTGCTGCGCGAGCGGCTGACGGGCGTCGAGCGGGCGGGCAAGTTCTTCTTCCCCCACCGCAATCGTCGTGACGCTGCCGCCACACGTTATGCCCGCAAACTGCACGCGCTGCGCAACTGCTCGGTCATCATCCAGTACCATCACCACGAGCGCATCGAGATAGATGATGTCGAGGTGACGGCGCTCATCTCCGAGTATGTCGAAGGTGAGACACTCTTCAGGTATCTCAAACGGCTGCCCGGAAAACGCCTCACGCCGTTCGAAGGGCTGCACCTTCTTCACGCGCTTGCGACCGGCATCGAGCAGATCCACCACGAGCGCGGCTATCACGGCGACCTGCATGAAGACAACATCATCGTGCAGCGCAGCGGGTTGGGTTTCGACCTCAAACTGCTCGACCTGCTCCACTGGAACGCGCCAAAACGCGAGAACGAGCAGGCGGACATCTGCCAGATGATCAACGTGTTCTATCAGGCGGTTGGCGGCCGCAATCGCTACGCCTCTCAGCCACAGTGGGTGAAGGACATCTGCTGCGGATTGAAGCAGTCGCTCATACTCGAGCGATTCCGAACGGCTGGCGACTTGCGACTGCACATCGAGTACATGTCATGGGATTGATCGGCGAATCGCGTGAATCGCTGGTGTGAGGCCCTATACTGGAAGTTTGCCCCAGCAGGATCGTGATGTCATCGCGACCGTCGATCGCATCAACACGACAGGAAAGCGCAGCGCCCATGCGAGCAGTTGTCACAGGTCAGATCGGGATGGATAAGAAGCCGTACCTCAACGGCGTGGTGACGGCTGCCGGGCAGCGCGGCGAGCGCATCGAGGTGTTCCATCTCGGCGACATGATGTACGCAGAAGGCCCGGATGTGCGACCCGGGCGCATCCTCGACCTGTCGCTGAGCCGACTCAACTCGCTGCGCCGTGCCGCATTCAAAGACATCATCGCAGAGTCATCCCCACCGGAGGATCACCCCAACATCATCGTCAACACCCACGCCACGTTCCGCTGGCGGCATGGATTGTTCAGCGCGTTTGATTTCGATCAGATGAAGAAACTCCAGCCAGACATGCTCATCTGCCTGGTCGACAACATCGAGGTCGTGCATCACCGCCTGCATGGCGACCATGACATTGATGCAACGCTCAAGGATTGCATGGTCTGGCGCGAAGAAGAGATCCTGGCAACGGAGCTGCTTGCTCAGGCGCTCGGCTGCCACAATGACTTCTACATTGTCAGCCGCGGCAGGCAGAACGATACCGTGGAAACCTGCCTGCGGCTCATCACCCGGCCGGACATGCGCAAGGTGTATCCGAGCTTCCCGATGAGCCACGTGGTCGACATGCCCGATGTACTCGCGGAGATCGACGGATTCCGCGCGGAACTCGCGAAGCACTTCATCGCGTTCGATCCTGCCGATGTTGATGAGAAACTCCTGCTCGATCGCGCGATTGACGCAGCGAAACACAGCAGGGATTTCGTTGATGTCGAGCCGCACAGTTTCGGCGGGCGTGCTGCGAGCGAACCGATCCGCGTTTCGGTGCGTGAAGTCCTCGACATCGCAGGAGACATCGACGGGCAGATCTATATGCGCGACTTCAAACTCATCGATCAGGCCGACATGATCTGCTCGTTCGTCCCGGAACTCGATGGCGGCATTCCCGGTCTTTCCAGCGGCGTGGAACGTGAACTCCAGCACGCGTGGGAACACACCAAGGAGGTGTACGTCGTCTGGAAGCCGAAGAAAGCCCCAAGCCCGTTCATCACTGAGACCGCGACGAAGATCTTCGATTCAGTCGATGATGCGCTGACCTACTTCGAAGAGTCCGGCATGTTCGCGGAAACCAACCTGTTCGGGCAGTGAGGGCGCTACCTTCGATTCCGCTTGAGTTCTGAGAGTTGTCGACGCAGCACATTGACTTCCTGCTCAAGCTGGTACTTGGGTGACAGCAAATCCCGGGCAACGTTCGGCGAACGATCCCACCAGCGGATCATCTCCCGCAGAATCTGAATGCGCCCGCCGATCTGCTCGACGATGTCGCCAGCGGCCTTCCAGTACTCCAGGCGTGCGATCAGCAGTCGGATCCGCTCTTGTGCACGTTCGACCGTACCAAGCCAGTCGTTCATGAGCTTCCTGCCGTAGTCGTCCTTCTCACGCCAGGTGGGCATGTCGAGCACTTTTGCCAGTTCGTCGAATGTGTCTGCCGTTCCCTTGGAGAAGCCGCAGTCGAGTGCGACGTTGAAGTTGAAGTTGAGGTTGCTGTCGTCATCCGACAGCTTGACGTCGCCCGAGAGATCGCCGAAGAACGTCACGACACCCGTGACCGGGTCCTTCGTATAGGAGCACATGTAGCGATTCTCCTTCATCGCGCGGGCGATGTGCTCACTGTAACCGTTCTCGCGAGCCAGCGCTGCGAGCGCTTCGGTATGTTCACGATTGGAGGCATCTGTTTGCCCGATCACTGAGGTCACCGACCCGGCAATACCCTCGGTCATGAAGTAGATTTCATCACAACACATGGCAATCCAGCAGCCGGCAGAGATCGCCTTTTCAACCCATGCGATGACACGATGTCGACCCTTGATATCGCGAATCGCCTCGCTGATCTTCCGTGTTTCGTACACGAGCCCGCCGTTTGACTCGATATGCAACACGATGATCTGCCCCGGGCCGTATGTGTCTACATGCTCGCCGAGCATCTTGATCTCGTCGAGACGAATCGCATCACCGACGGGACCCTCGAGTTTCATGTAAAAGACGCCCGGGGCCTGCGGGTCGGCTGCATTCGATTCTGGAGGACTTCCCGCACGGTTGGTGATCGATTCAGCGACGAGACTCTGATCTGTCGGCTCGACGGTTTCCATTGCCCGCAGGTCTGCAATGACGATGATCTTCTCAGCCGTCTTCCCTGCAACGTTGCCGCACACCATGATGTATGTTTTGTTGATCTTGGTGATCATCGCCGTCATCGTCTGCTCGACACCCTGCTCCACAAAGGTGAGTTTGACGTGGTCACCCACCGAACCACGCCATGTCTTGCCATTGACAAGTTGAACTTCGCTCTCGCTCTCTGCACGCTCCATCGCTGCGCTTGCGAGATTCGTCAACATCGCCATCATCAAGACCGCGATACACACACGGGTTATCTGTGACTTCATACGATGACTCCACACATCAGTGATTGTCCTGCTCGACATTTCGTCTGATGCATGGTGCGACGCGAGGTTCCCGCGAATCGCTGCGGATTTGCAATATCGCTGTTGCGCGCGAATTTCGGGAACTCTGCTTCCCGATGCGCATCTAAGTCGCGGTACGTGCAGTTACAGCGGGTTCGGGAAGTTGTCTGTGTAGGGAGGCACGATGGCGCTCAGGATGCGCAGCAGCACTTCCGCAGGGCGACCGACAGCGTCGATGTTCGTGACCAGCGCCGGGTCGTATTCATCCAGCACCGGCGCGGTTTCCTTCTGATAGACTTCAAACCGCCTGCGGATGACGTGCTCATCTGCATCATCATGCCTGCCCTGCTTCTCGGCACGGCGCTTCATGCGATCGACCATGCCATCGAGGTCGTCGGTCATCAGGTGGATGACGCGCAGCACATCGATATGGCCAACCATCAGCTTGACCTGTTCGACTGATCGCGGAATGCCATCGAGCACGAGCATTTCACGGTCTGGCATGTAGGCGTGCGTTTGCACCTTGCCCTGCATGTATTGCCGCCAGAGTTCCACCGTCAGTTCATCAGGCACCAGCAGACCCTGCGAGGAGTACTCGACGAACTTGCGGCCAAGTTCCGACCAGCGATCGAGCGAGCGGAACATGTCGCCGGTCGCCACGTGGGTGATGCCCGGGATCTGGCTGAGCAACTGGCCCTGCGTTCCCTTGCCAACGCCTGGCATGCCAAAGAGCAGAATGCATCGGTACGGCTGGGTCATCATCTCGCTCACGTCATCGGGGGACTCGGCAATGGCCCTGTCCT
>CAZVXI010000026.1:0-28974 GCA_964631295.1 uncultured Isosphaeraceae bacterium | reverse complement strand
TCATTTTGACGACACTTTGGCTCATCTTGTTCATATCTCACGCTCCAGTTCTCGCATCGTCTCATACCACCTGATCGTGAGTTGAACGCGGCCACTGGTGTTCGTCTTGCGAAATGCCCGCGTGAGATGCTTGCGGACGGATGTTTCTCCGATTGCGAGTGCGGCTGCGATGGCGCCATCTGTCTTGCCCTCGAGCATCTGGATCGCCACCGCCGCCTGCTGCCCGGACAGGCCCAGGCGTTTCGCGATCATCTCCGGCGTGACCTCGCGGCGTGGCGGCGGGTTATTGTTGTTGTTGTTGTGGTTGTTGTTCGTGCGGGGCATCGGTGGTGGCTCCCTGTGCGCGGATATGTCGTTCGGGACGCCGCGGGGGCGCGGATGTCCCGAGTTCCGGGGATGGGGAGGGCTGTGCGCCGCCGGGAGGGTTCAATCAGCAAGAAGGTTCAGCGGCGACGCACCCGCGCCCTCCACATGTAAGGGCGCTGGAAAACCGCAAAACGTGACAAGGACTTTGCGAAAATATGATTTTCTCTGCGATCGCGGGATTCCGGCGGCGACCGCAGAGCGGTTCAGCGCGGAATACGCTGCCCGCAGCGGGAGATCAGGGATCAGGGATCAGAGAGACACGACACGGTGAGGGGATGGCGCGTGGATGGCGAGAGAGGGACGGGTGGGCTCGTTCGGCGTCAATCGGATGAGGCGTCTCGGAGGATTTTCTTTTCGCGCTCGGTGAGTGAGTGCATGCCTTCACGCTGGATTTTGTCGAGGATGATGTCGACCTGCGCTTCGCTGGGGCCTGTGCGCTTCGGCTGTTTTTTCTCTCTGCGGCGCGTGGAGAGTGGTTGCGGCCGGCGGGTTGGGTTTGCCGGCGCGGCAGCGGGCCGCTGCTGCTGCATGCCGCGCTGCTTTCGTCGGACAGCAGCTTCCTTGTTGTAGTGGTGCGACGTCGGATCGACCCGGCCGAGAATGTCGAAGAAGCCGTGCAGGTGCCGCGGGTTACGGATGAAGTAGAAGCCTGCGATTGCCCCGCCGATATGCGCTGCCTCGCCGCCGGCATTGTGGCCCGAGGTGATGAGCGTGAAAAATGCAAGTCCGACCATCAGATATGCAAGCGTGGCGAGCCGCATCGGGAAGACGAGGAAGAATGCAGTCGCATTGGGGACAAGGTATGCGCCAGCGATGAGCACGCCGAACACGCCGGCCGATGCGCCCAGCAACGGCGTCCATGTTGAACTGAACAGCAGGACGGGAAGTGTGAGGCCGGGTGCAAGCGCATCAACAATGAGCGCACCGACATTGAGCAGCAGATACATGAAGGCACCGCACATACCGCACAGCAGGTAGAACGCGAGGTATCGTTTGGAGCCGAGGTGCCGTTCGACGATCGGTCCGAAGAAGAACAGGCCGATCATGTTGAACAGGATGTGTGTGAAGTTGAAGTGCAGGAACTGAAAGCCGATGAACCGCCAGAACTCGACCTTGAGGAATCCGCGTTCGGTGGAGAAGTGCAGGAACGATTCGAGCAGCTTCATTTTGCGCACGCCAACCTTGCCGACCATCTGGCCGGTTGAAGGGTCGACGACATCAAGCGCAGCGCCGGCGCCGATCGGCAGGTCTCGGGCTGCTGCATCCCAACCGATGATGTTGAGATTGCGTGAAGCCTGATCGACACCTTCAACGAGCATGAGGTCGCTCATCTGCACAAGCCGGCCGGGCAGGAAGCCGTCGACGATGAAGACGGCGATGCAGATGACGATCAGCCATGTTGTGACGGACCACATGCGCATGGCGGAGATGCCAAAGCGCATGCCTCCCCCGCCGCCGCCCATACCACCAAAGCCGCCGCGCGGGTGCGGCTGATTGCGGACATAGTCTCGTTCGTAAATACCCATGTCAGAGAAATGAAGTCAGGGATCGTGGGCCGGGGATCGGGGGATCAGAGCACAATACGCGAAACGCAGGTGTGTGAGCATCGACTCATTGGCTGGCCTGCTTGCGTTTTCGTTCGCTGACGCGATCGAGCAGTTTTTTCTCGCGCGCTGTGAGAGAGTCCATGCCGTGATCGGCGATTTTCTGAAGGATGGCTTCTGCTTGGTCTGCTTCGGCGATTTCAGCCGAGATTCGGCGTGCCTGTCGTCTCTCCGCAGCGGTCGGTTTTCGTGGCCGAGGCGTCTGGTCATCATCGCGCCATGCATCATCATCGTCGAGATAGCCGCCAGCGTAATCCTCGACGCCCTCAGCGATGTATTGCGCGGTGAACTCGACCTGCTTGGCCGTGATGTAACACGTGAGCCCGCCGAAGACTGCGATCCCCAGGAGGATGAAGTCTGCCATGACTGCGCCGATGATGCCGAGCAGAATCGCGCCGATGAGTCCGGTGCGTGTCGCGAAGCGCATCGAGTTTGTGTAGCCTTTCGAAGGCCAGAGCAGCGCCTGAAGAATGCGGCCACCATCGAATGGAAAAATCGGCAGCAGGTTGAACAGCAGCAGCAGAAAACTGACGGCGTTGAGCAGGTAGAGCACCTGCAGTGGGATCGTCTCTGCGCTGTGCAGACCCGCGCCGATGTTGAGCGGGTTGGGGATCGCCACGCCCCACCACTCACCGGTGGCAATACCGAGGAACGGCATCGCGAGTGCGCAGATGAGCACGTTTACTGCCGGCCCGCCAATGACGGTGATCAGATGGTTGCGCGCCTCATGTCCCGGCTGGCAATAGGCGAGCCCACCGAGTGGCCACATGAGAATCTCATCCGCCGAGCCGCCGACATATCGACATGCCAGGCAGTGGCCGAACTCATGCACGAGCACGACGACGAACAATGCGCCCATCGTGATCACTGCGTGGGAAAGTGAGAGCGGCTCTGTGCTTCCTTCTGCGACGCCGGCGATCGGGCGCGCAAGGATGATGATGACGAACAGGATGAACGCGATGTGGATGCGGACATCGATGCCACCGACGGTGAAGATGCGGAAGGCCCACGTCATCGGATTGTCGAATCGAGGGCGGATGCCGTGCCAGTCGCCGCCGGGCTTGCCGATGTTCTTGAACGGATCATCGGGGCGATCATCTTCGTCGCGCCACATCATCATCATGGTCGGTTCCCCCCATTGCTGGGCCGCTGGTTGTGCT
This sequence comes from uncultured Isosphaeraceae bacterium, assembly GCA_964631295.1. Classification (GTDB taxonomy): domain Bacteria; phylum Planctomycetota; class Phycisphaerae; order Phycisphaerales; family SM1A02; genus CAZVXI01. Next base: position 25,844 of record CAZVXI010000026.1, on the reverse strand, counting down.
GCTGGAGCATCAGCATGGCTGCGATTGACTTGCCATCCACGATGGTGCCGTGTGCGATCATTGCGAGCACCTCGGCACGGGATCGAACTTCAACATCAATCTGTTCGTGAGCTTCAAGTTGCTGGCCGACATGTGTAAGACCGGTCGCGATGAAAACATGCATGAGTTCATCGGCAAAGCCCGGCGATGTATAGAAGCGACCCAGAGGTTCGATGGAGGAGCAGCGGTAGCCGGTTTCTTCGATGAGTTCTCGGCGTGCGGTGTCGATGGCGGGTTCGCCGGACTCTGCCGTCCCTGCGGGGAACTCCCAGAGCGTGTCGTCGACAGCGACGCGTTGATTGCGAATCAGCACAAGTTGATCATCCGGGAGGCATGGCACAATGAGCACCGCGCCCGGATGGCGAACGATGTCACGCTCGATCCGCTGGCCATCAGCCTGCCATCCGACGGTTTCGACGTCGAACAGTCGGCCGGCGAATGCAGTTGTCCTGTCGATCACATCAGGCATTGTGAAAGATAATAGTCGCTGCGGGCAGCGCGGTTGGTCGCGTGGCGGGGCGAGGTTCGATACGATCTTATCCGCATGCCATCCCTCGCCGAGTCCATCCCGACCAACCTCCCAACGGCGGAGAAACCGATCATCCGGCTTGAAGATCTGCACATCTCATTCGGGCGCAACGAGGTGTTGCGCGGGCTCTCACTGAACATCCAGCGTGGCAAGACCACAGTCATTCTCGGCCCGAGTGGATGCGGGAAGTCGGTGACGCTCAAGCACATCATCGGGCTGCTTCGGCCGGACAAAGGTGCGGTATGGTTCGAGGATGAGCCGATCGATCGGTTGTCGGAGTCACAGATGGTTCGCATCCGGCGACAGATCGGGTTTCTTTTCCAGCAGGGGGCTCTGTTCGATTCGATGACGGTGCAGGAGAACGTCGAGTTTCCGCTGCGGGAACACACCGTTATGCCCGCAGCCGAGCGCCTGCAGCGTGTGCGCGAGGTGCTCCGCATGGTCGGCCTGACGGAAACACGGCAGATGATGCCAGCCGAGCTTTCCGGTGGGCAGCGAAAGCGCATCGCCCTGGCGCGCGCGATCGTGCTGCGACCGAAAGTGGTGCTGTATGACGAGCCGACGACAGGGCTTGACCCCATCCGGGCGGATGTGATCAACGAGTTGATCGTGAAGCTCAAGCGCGAGTTGGCGATCACGGGTATCGTCGTGACGCACGATCTGACGAGCGCATTCAAGGTGGGTGACCATCTGGTGATGCTTCATGGCGGACGCGTGGTGATGGAGGGCTCGCCTGAAGAGTTTCGCCAAAGTGAGAATCCTCGTGTGCAGCGATTCCTCCTGGGGGAAGCGACGCCGGAGGAGCTCGGCGAGATTCTGCGTGAGGCGGAGGAGTCTGACGACGCCCGAGCCACGATGACAACCAACTCGGCCCACACACCTGCGCCACGACAGTAGAATAATCGATCATGCGGCCAGTCACTCGACACTTCATCACCGGGCTCACCACGATCATCGCGTTGGTGGGCGTGGTGTATCTTCTGTTCCGATTTGGTGATCTCGATGGTGTACTGCGCCCTCGATACGACGTCACAGTGCTGATCAATCGCGCCGCCGGACTCCGCCCGGGAAGCAATGTCGAGCTTAATGGTGTACAGGTCGGGCAGATCGGCAATGTGACGATCGGGGATGATCCAGCATATCCAGTCGTCATTACCGCGCGTGTTGAAGCGCAGTACAGCATTCCGGAGACGGCCACGCCGGAGATTGTGGAGAGCATCATCGGCGGCAACTCGACGCTGTTGCTCGTTTCCGACCCAGCAGAAGACGGCTCAAAGCCCGGGGTACTCCCCAAAGACGGCTCGGCCCGGCTGCGCGGGCTGCACACACCGCTGGTTGACCGCATAACGCTGGAACTTGAACGGCAGTTTCATCCGCTCGTCGCCGCGCTTGAGGACTTTCGTGGTGTCGGCTCAACGTTCCGCGAAGTCGGCGAGAACATCAACGCGCTCATTGGAACGCCCGATGATCCTGATCCGGATCAAAAGACCATTGCATCGCTCGTGGCGAACATGAACGGCAGACTCTCGCAGGTGGAAACTGCGCTCGACAACGCAAACCGGTGGCTGGGCGATGAACAACTTCAGATGGATGTGCAACGCGCCGTCACGCACGCATCGGAGCTGATCGAGAACGCGACAGCGGCTGTCGAACGCTACACGCTGCTGGCTGACCAACTGGAAGGCGAGGTTGCTGGTGTCGCCAAGGCGATCGTACCGGTTGCAGACCATGTCTCCATGACGCTCGCAGAAGTGCAGACTCTCCTCTCGCTGGCAACGAGCGGGCAGGGATCGGTTGCCCAGGCGCTCAACAACCCGGATCTGTATCTCTCGCTCACGGATGCATCAACCCGGCTGGAGAAGACGCTCAAAGACGTTCAGCTGCTCATCGAGAAGCTGCGGGCGGAAGGCATCAAGATAGGTTTGTAGGCACGCGATCAGGCGCGGTCGAACCGGACCACGGCGTCAAGCACCTGACAACCAACAGTCTTTGCAACCATCGGGTCTTTGATCATTGCAACGCGGAGCGTGAAGCAGTTCATCTGCGCATCGAAGTTGCTTTCGATCGTCCGTCCCATGCCGACCATGACGACAAGATCCGCGTCGGCTGCTTCACGGGCAAGCTCATGACCGATGCGCGAAAGATCAACTAACGGTGATGAGTGCCCGTTGGGAATGACGCGCATCTCGTTTGATGTGAAGACCTCGTCGATCTCGTGCGCTTGCTCGAGTAGTTCTTGCACCTCGTTGACGGTGACATCGTTGAGTACCGGCTTCTCGTTTGCTGCAATCACTACGTCAGTTCCCCGACAGACCAATTCCCGCGCGAGCGGCATGACGCCGAGCACGAAATCTGCGCCGGCATTGTCTGCGAAGATGATCGCCTTGCGCGCGATAACGTGCTCCCAGTAGTCGCACGCGTCTTCGAGTTCATCAAGAAACCACGGGCGCGGCGGCACGCGCTCCAGCGCATCGCTCCACGCGATGCCTTTCTCAGCAAAGACGTCCGCGGTCGCCTTCACCCCCAGATCGAACAGATTACCCGCGAGCATCCCGCGAACAAGCGGTTCGAGTCGATCAACCGGCGGCATGCGATCAAGTTCCGTGAGTCGGTCCTTGAGGCTCGCCAGGGCGGCTTCATTCTCGCGCTGCTTGATCAGCCGGAACTCATCAACAATGCCATATTTCTCAAGGACTCCCTGCCGAATCTCATCGAGTTTGATGATGTCGAGCCGGCGGAACTGATCCGGCTCGACGCGCAGTGACTCCATCGCTGCGGTCATCGCATCGCGCGCGAACTCGAGTGCGCGCAGATCGATTGATGTCAGTTTCGCCTGCTCGAGTTGAAAATCAAAGTGCGTATCGAACAGATCAATCCAATAGTCGCGCGCAGCAGCATCCTGCAGCAGATCGGTCTCGCACGGCCGATACGTGCCTGGCTGACTGAGCTTTGGAAAGACATCGCTCACGGATATGCCTCAGCGCGAGCAGAATTGCGGCGGGCTCGCAGCAGCCCAACCGCCAGTTCGATATCACAAGGACGAGTGCAGATCAGTCAAGCACGACCGAGATTTCAACTCGTCGACTCTTGTCCTTCGAGCCAGCGGGCCGGGCGGGGCCGTAGCTGGCAAGGTACATGCGATTGGCGTCGATGCCGCGCGTCGCGAGGTAGTCGCGGACCGCATAGGCGCGCTTGAAGGCAAGGTGATAGTTGCTCTCATGGCCGCTCTTGCGAATCGGGTCGGAATCGGTGTGACCGCTGATTCGAATGTCCTGGCCTGAATAGGTGCGATTGAGAACGTTGGCCACGGCATTGAGAGCTGCCTTTGCCTCGGAGCGGAGCGTCGTCTTGCCTGATGCGAAGAGAATGTCACCCTCGACGATTGCCGTAACTTCGCCGCCGCCAACATTCCCGGTCACTCCGGGGATACCCTCGAACCCGGTGCGCGTCGCCGTCTGTTCTTTCGCCGATGCTTGATCGAGTTCGCGCTGCAACTGGGCAAGACGATTGTCGCGGTCGCGGAGTTCCATCGCCGCTTCGTCGAGCGCTCCATTGCGACCGGACAGTTCCATTCGCAGCGACTGGTTCTCCTCGAGCAGGGCCGCATTCTCCTGCTTCAGTTTCTCGTTGCAACCACCCAACAGGCCGGTGGCGACGATTCCAATCACTGCCAACAACAGCGTCTTCTGCATGGCATGCATCCTTTCTGCCATTCGCGCACACAGGCGCATGAACCTTCGACTCCATTCGAACACACGAATCGCCGTGAATTCTTCCTCCATCCTCACTAATGATTTATCGACCGCGAGCCGGATGAAGGTTGAAAGACAGGATATCCAGAGACAAAGCCTCACGGTGTGGACGGCGGGTGCACGAGGCCGGGCTGCGGCAATGCGAAGCCCATGTACTGGCCGAACACCGGGTAGATGACTGGCTGCGCGAGGATCATGACAATCACCGTGGCTGCTGCAAGATGCGGGCCGTAGGGCAACTCTCGGCGGAGCCCCTTGAACACTGTCCCGAGGCCAAGCGAAATCAATGCCCACAGAATCCCCGAAAACGGCGCGACAAAGAAGATGAAGATCGGATCAAGCCACCCGAGCACGGCACCGACGGCCCCAAGCAGGTGGACATCACCCATGCCCATCGCCTCCCTGCCGAAGCCAAATGTCCCGAGAATTCGGATCGCCCAGATGAGACCCGCTCCCATCAGATAGCCAGCGAACGTGCCAGTGAGTGCCTGCACCATCACGGGCGGAACCGAGCCATCGGCCGCGAGCCAGCGAGCGAGGAGCCAGCCACCACTGAGCCCGATCAGGATCGGCATCAGGAATCGCATCTCGACGAGCATCTCCCGACGCGCGTGGGGATAGTCTGCGAGGACCTCGTGCTCATCGGTGAGGTACTCATCGTAATCAGCGAAACTGTGTCGCAGAAACCCCACGCGCAGCAGCACGACCGCGACAACCACGCCCGCCATCCCCCCGATGCTCGCGCCAGCCCAGAGCCAATCGCCTGTGACAATCGGCCAGTCCTGCCCGCTCACGATCCGCATTGGGAACAGCGCCTGGACCGGATAGGCAATGAACGCGGTAAATGTCACAAAGAGCGGGATTTGAATCGGGATCGTGAACGTGCGTGCATCGATCACAGTCATTGAGAACAGCCCTGCGAGAAGGAATGCAAACGCGATGAACGCTGGTATGGAGCCAAAGAAGCCGTTACCAAAGCGCCCGCCGAACCACCATGGTCCTGCAATCTGCCCGAAGAACGGCGTTTCCGTTGGCACAACGTACAGAATCACATACAGCCCGACGAAAATGGTCGCCATGAACAACTCGACCAGCATGTACTCCGGCCGGATCGACACCTTGCAGTATCGGCATTTGCCTCGCAAGACGAGCCAGCCGACGATCGGCACGTTGTCGCGGAAGAAACTCAGCCGTGCACCGCACGTCGGGCACCGGCTCGGGGGAGACGCCACGCTCATGCCCGCCGGAATGCGGTAGTTGACCACGTTGATGAAGCTGCCAACACACGCGCCGAACATGAAGACGAAGATCATCACCGGCAGGTGGTTGTACACCCAGATCGCCTGCCCAAGCAGGACGATGGTTTCCAGCGATAGAGCGAGGCTGGTCACGAGCCGGCAACCTCTCCGCTGCCTTCCGCGGCGGTCGAATCGGGCGAAACCTGCTCCAGTTCCTGCTCGGCAGCATCGAGAATTGCACGGCATCGTTTGAGCAACGCATCCCCACGCCGGCGCTCAGCGAGTGCCTCCTCCAAGCCGATCTCGCCGGACTCAATCCGCGTCACGATCGCCTCCAACTCGCTTGTGGCGGCTTCGAACGTCAGCTCCTCAGGCGGCACTCGGTAATTTGCCATGATGGGAATCTACTCAGCGGAGTCGAACAGGTCCAACTGCTCGTCGTCATCTGTCTGCAGCCTGCGTCTTCTCGCACGCCTGCCGCCAACCACAGAACGGATCGTCCCATCCGCAAAGTGCGTGTCAATCGACGCGCCAGCTTTCACTTCTGCGGCAGATCGAATCAGCTCGCCAGACGGATTTGTCGTCATGCTGTAGCCGCGTTTCAACACCAATCGTGGATCAATCGCCCGCAGTTCTCGCTCAACCGCGTCGAGCCCCTGACGTCGCCGTTGCACGAGGTTCTTCACAGAGCAACGCAGCGACACTGCCAGCCGGCTGACTGTCTCATGCCGATCAACAGACCGCCGAACGGCCCGAGCAAGCCGATCTGCGAGAACCCCGATTCGTTCGCGTCGACGGGAGAGGACCGCATGGGGATGCGATCGAATCATCATGTGGGCGAGGCGATCCACCTGCTTGTGTGCCCGAGCAAGCCGATGACGAATCGCATGGTGAATCTCACGGGCCAGTTCAGCCTGCTGCCGATCACCCAACGTCAGACGGCGCTGTGTGGTCACGATCAGTCGATCCTGCAGGTGCCGGACCTGCCGCGTGAGATCCGATCGATCCGGAACCAGCAGCATCGCAGCCTGTGTCGGCGTGGCTCCGCGCGCGTCTGCAACCAGTTCGATGATCGTCGTATCTGACTCGTGCCCGATCGCAGCCACGACAGGAAGCGAGCATCGCAAAGCAGCATCGGCAACGATGCGCTCATTGAAAGCCCAGAGATCTTCCAGCGACCCGCCGCCGCGCGTGACGAGAATCGCGTCGATGCCGAGTTGATCCGCTCGCCGATCGATCCAACTCAGTCCGTGAGCGATCTGCTTCGCAGCACCGTCCCCCTGCACGCGAACATCAACAACGACCAGCCCGACGGCTGGCAGGCGGGCTCGCGCGGTCGCGATGACGTCCTGTACAGCCGCCCCACCTGCCGATGTCAGCACCGCGATGCGCCGCGGCATTGCCGGCAGCAGCTTCTTGCGCGACGCATCAAAGTACCCTTCGCGCCGAAGGTCATCACACAGTTGCCGATATTTCGCATCGAGCGCACCTTCGCCGACAGGCTTCAGGCCCGTCACGTACAGTTGCGTACGGCCCTGCGGCGGAAAGTGACTCACACTGCCGCTCGCGAGAACCTCCATGCCGTCTGTTGGTTCGAAGCCGAACCGCTTGGCGCTCGACGCCCATGCAACACACTGCACGACTGCTGAGTCATCTTTGAGAGAAAAATACCAGTGGCCGCGCTTGCTGAGGTTGCTCAACTCGCCCGTCACGCGGATCGGTGATGTGAGCCGCTGCTCCAGTGTGGCTTTGATCAGATCGGCCAGCTGGCTCACGGTGAGTTCCCCGGCAGCTGTCACACTGCCGGACCCCTTGCTCTCCCGCCTGGCTGGCTGAGCTTTACCTCCATCTGCTGCCACCCGCTTCGGATCAAATAGCAACCGCTTCTGCATGCTCGGATGATACGAGCGTTCCTCGGACGTGACGTATGATGATCTGCTCATGACGCAAACGACGGACATCTCGCTGATCACCGACATCGCAGAGTTACACGGCGTTGGAGCGAAACGAGCCACCGCCTTTCGTGCGCTGGGCATACGGTGTGTCGCGGACCTCCTGCTGCATCTGCCGATGCGATACGAGCGGCAATACGAACGACAGTCAATCGCGGCGACGGCAGAGTTGGTCGGCGTGAATCACGGTGAAAAGGCGAATGTCACGATCGAGGGAGAGGTTGCCGCAGTCCGGGTGGCTCATGGCCGACGAGCGCGCGTCGAAGTCACGCTGGAAGATGGCAGCGCCACCGCACAACTTGTCTGGTTCAACGCTCCCTGGATTCGCAGGCAACTCCATCCCGGCATGCAGGTGCGAGCCACCGGAGTTGGAAAGCGATATGGCGACTATCTGCAACTCGTCAATCCCCGGTGGAATGCTGTTGCGGCAGATGAACGAAACACCGAAGCATCCGCGTCAGACACTGCGCCAACTGAAGCACGCCTGAGGCCGATCTACCCGGCTGGAGAATCGGTCAAATCCAGTCACATCGAATCTGTTGTCGAGACGATACTCACGCAGGCTGTCGCATGTATCGAAGACCACCTGCCTGCTGAGTATGTCGAGCGCCATGGCCTGCCCGCACTCGGGGACGCGTACGCGGCGGTGCATCGACCAACCAGTGAAGCCGAAGCAGAACGCGCTCGACGGCGACTCGCGCTCGATGAACTGCTGCTGCTGCAAATAGGCGTGATGCTCAAGCGTCAGCATCGCCATGATGCCCTGAGCGCGCCGGCTCTCCCGCACAACACGGTGATTCATAAGCACATTCTTGAGCGATTCCCTTTCGAACTGACCGATGCGCAGCACGATGTCATTGGCGAAATCGCAAACGACCTTCAACAGTCGCGGCCGATGAATCGCCTGTTGCAGGGAGATGTGGGTGCAGGCAAGACTGTTGTCGCCTTGTACGCCATGCTGATGGCAGTTGCCGATCGCAGTCAGGCCGCGCTGATGGCGCCAACCGAACTGCTCGCCGAGCAGCACTTCGGATCGATCTCACGCATGCTCGGTGGATCGGGCGTGCGCATCGAACTGCTGACCGGGTCAACCAAGCCAGCGGAGCGCACCGCTCTGCTCGATGCTGTCTCGGCAGGTGCTGTCGACATGTTGATCGGGACACACGCATTGCTGACTGAGTCCGTCGGATTCAACAACTTGGCTGTCGCTGTGATTGATGAGCAGCATCGGTTCGGTGTTCATCAACGTGCAATGATGCGAACGAAGGCGAATGATACGACGACGTCGCCGCATATGCTGGTGATGACGGCGACGCCGATTCCTCGCACCCTGTCGCTCACGGTTTTTGGCGATCTTGACATCTCGACCATCCGGGATTTGCCGCCGGGTCGTCAGCCAATCATCACCAGGCATGTCGACCGGGCTGGTGCGCGCGAAGTCTATGAATATGTAGCACAGCGTGTGACCGCGGGCGAGCAGGCGTACATCGTCGTTCCGGTTATCGACTCCGGACAGAGCACGCTCACTGATCTTGAAACATTGCATGAGCGGCTCGCGTCCGGTCCTCTTTCCGAGTGTCGCGTAGCCGCTGTCCACGGCCGACTGCCTCGCGACGAACGCGAAGCGATCATGCAGCGGTTTCGTGCGGGAGACATTGGCGTTCTTGTCGCGACGACGGTTATTGAAGTCGGTGTCGATGTGCCGAATGCCACGATGATGATCATTGAGAACGCGGACCGCTTCGGGCTTGCGCAACTGCACCAACTGCGCGGGCGCGTCGGTCGGGGTGACCAGCGTTCGCTGTGCGTGCTGATTGCAGATCCGATCACGGATGATGGTCGTGATCGCGTTCAGGCCATGCTCGATACAACAGATGGCTTTGTGATCGCCGAGCGCGATCTTCAGATTCGTGGCCCAGGTGACTTGTTCGGCCTGCGCCAATCAGGGATCGCGCCGTTTCGAGTCGCGCGGCTCCCTGATGATCTCCCCCTGCTTATGACAGCGCGTCAAGATGCCGCGGTTTGGGTAGAGGATGATCCTGGGCTTGAGCAACCAGCCAATGCACTGTTGCGGCGCCGCCTGCTCAAGGCACATGGCGAGTGGCTCGGACTGGGCGATGTCGCCTGACCAGCGATACACTCGTTCATGTCATTCAACGACGAACTTGCTCAGATCTTCACGGACATGGCGGCCATGCTCGAACTCACGGGCGCGACGGTCTTTCGCGTGAGCGCACACCAGAACACTGCGCGAGCGATCAAGGACCTGCCCGGCGACATACGCGATCTTGCGGATCAAAAGAAGAAGCTCGTCGCGATTGACGGAATCGGCTCAGGGAACGCAGATCGCATCATCGAGTACATTCAGACCGGCGAAGTGAAAGATCACGAGGAACTGCTCGAAAAGGTGCCGCGCGGCCTGATTGATGTCCTCGAAATACCCGGCCTCGGGCCGAAAACTGTCAAACTCATCTGGGAGAAGGCGAACATCACTGATCTTGAATCGCTCTCCAACAAACTGGAGAGCGGCGAACTCGAGCAGTTGCCTCGCCTTGGCAAGAAGTCGATCCAGAACATCCGCAAGTCGCTGCAATTCATGCGCAAATCCGGTGAGCGAGCACGCATCGGTAAGGCAATGCCAATCGCTGAGCGCATTGTGAACCAGCTCGCTGAAATCAAGGGCGTCAAGAAAGTCCAGTACGCAGGGTCACTTCGACGCGGTCAGGAAACCATCGGAGACATCGACATCCTCGCATGCTCAGACTCAGCGCACGACGTGGCCGAAAAGTTTCGCAGATTCGATGACGTAGAACAAGTTCTTGTTGCAGGCGATACGAAGACATCCGTTCGTCTGAAGGAAGGCATTCAGGCTGATCTTCGAATCGTTCCGGAAGAAGCATTCGGTGCAGCACTGATGTACTTCACGGGGTCGAAGGAACACAACATCGCTCTGCGTGAACGAGCAATCAAGCGCTCGATGCGGCTGAATGAGTACGGCTTGTTTGAAGATGATGATCCGGACAATGAAAAGCCCCCGCAGGATCGAGACATCGAGCCGATCGCATCACGTACTGAAGAGGAGATCTATGACGCACTTGATCTGCCCTGGCGACCTCCGGAACTTCGACAGTTGCGCAGCGATGTCGACCGAACAATTCCCGACGATCTCATCACGCTCGAAGATGTCCGGTCTGAGTTGCACGCTCACACAAAGGCGTCGGATGGCCGTTTGACGATCAAGCAACTCGCAGAAGAAGCCAAGTCACGCGGATTCCATACGATCGCGGTCACCGATCACTCGAAATCCTCCGTTCAGGCAGGCGGCTTGAGTGAAGATCAACTCCGTGAACACATCGGAGCGGTTCGCGAAGCCGATGACGACATCAACGGCATCACAGTCCTCGCGGGTTCCGAAGTCGACATCCTCGTCGATGGAACCCTTGACTATGACGATGAGTTGCTCGCGGAACTTGATATCGTCGTTGCGTCGCCGCACGCTGCCCTCACACAGGATCCGCAGACGGCAACGAAGCGCCTCCTTGCTGCGATCAAGCATCCACTTGTGCACATCATCGGACATCCGACTGGGCGCGTGATCAATAAACGCGACGGCCTGTCACCTGACATGATCGCGCTGATCGATGCTGCCATTGCAAACAATACCGCGCTGGAGGTGAACTCGAACCATATGAGACTCGACCTGCGTGACACACATGTGAGAGCAGTCGTTGATGCTGGCGGACTGATCGCGATCAATACCGACGCACATCGTAAAGTGGACTTCGATCAACTGCGATATGGCATCGTCACCGCCCGTCGGGGGTGGCTGACAAAGCACCACTGCATCAATGCGTGGTCGAAACAGAAACTACACACGTGGCTGAAGAGCAAACGCTGACCAGACATACCTCGCTCCTCGTTTCAAACCTGGCTGGCCGTGTCCCCGCTGCATTCATGGCTTGCGCTGCCGTGTTGAAGCGAGCTTCAGCGGATGGGATTCATACGCTCAAAATGCGTTTGACCGGCAGACAAGGCCACAGTTGCGCGGCTACGATCGGCAAATATCAGGCATGTCGAAACTCTGATATGAGAGTGTCGCGATGCGGATAACGGCCGTGAATCTGTTGTTCGTCAGTACGATCATTGCGCCTTGACGAACGTCCACTGAGTACTGACTCGCGGTCGTGTTACTCGCAACACCACGGACTGTAAAACATCCAGTTGCTGGCCGACGGCTCGCAACTGCACAGGCGTCCCACGGTTTGCTGTCCCCTTCCCGCTGGAGTTCCAGCTCTTCGGCGTCAACCGATTCGGCATGCGCTGGTGTTTCTGCTCGTTGCCGCCGCACTCGCCGTGTCCGGATGTATATCGTAATGGTTATCTGTCCGGCGCAGGCTCATCTTCCAAAGCGGCGTCGACAAAAAATGGGCATTGACCATACTGGTCGATTGGAGTTTCATCGAACACCTCAGCGGCTGAGGGAGGATCCGGATCCCATCGCGCACACCAGTCCTTCTGAAAACAGCCCCAGCCTCGACAACGTGGGGATAACCTTATGATTCGTTCACTCATGACACTCCTCCTGAGACGCGGGGCATTTCGATGAACGGTGGCGGTTGGACTCATGGAAACAGTGCGACGAATACGCTCAAGTAATCGGGTACCATGGTCATCTTTCCTGCGTTCTAAATTTACTCAACCATGACTGACACAAACCACACGAACCTCGCTGAGATTCTCCGCCACGGAGCCGCGGGATACGCGGCTCGCGCGACCGAACTGCTGCTGGAGCGGGTCCCAAATGCGGCCACGGCATTTGGGACGGCGGCTTTCCGAAACTGGCAGGGTCACCTTGCGGAACACTTGAATGAACTGGCAGCTTCGATCGAACTGTCCGACCGCACGATGTTCGAGGCCAACGTTCGCTGGAACGCCCGCGCGTTCGCGAGGCGAAATGTGCCGCGGGTGTATCTTGAAGCAGCACTTCAGGCACTTGCCGATGCACTCGAAGAATCTCTTCCTCAAGCCGATCGTGAGCAAATCGTTCGTTCCGTACGAGCAGCCACTGCCGCGATCGCTGAGGCCGAAACCTTGCAGCCTGAGATCTCGTTCTCGCCTCTGGCGCTTCAGTATCTGGAAGCAGCTCTTTGCGGTCGAACACGTGAGGCAATCGATTTGGTGGTGCATGCATCATTGAACGGGACTGGCCCGTCTGACATGTATGAGAAGGTGCTGCTTCCTGTCCAAGCACATGTCGGCCAGATGTGGCATGACGGCGAGGTTGCCATCTGGGAAGAGCACCTTGTCACCGAGATTACACGTGCCGCCATGAGCATCATCGCACACCGCGCGCCGCGGCAGGACACGAGTAAGCCAACGGTGTTACTCGGCACACTGAGCGAAGATACACACAGTCTCGGGCTCAGAGCAACCTCCGACTTGCTTGATCTGGCGGGATACCACGTTGTCAACCTCGGCGCGAATCTGCCCGAGAGCGATTGGATCTCAGCCATTACCGCGCTCAAACCAAAGATTGTCATCGTGTCCGTCGCACTGCGGACCGGCCTCGCCCGCGTTCGGCAGCTTGTAAGTCTGATCAGGCAGCAATGCCCCGGCGACGAGATTCGATTCGTCGCGGGTGGTCCGGCATTGCAACAGGTCGCGATTTCGCAAGATCAACTGCATGTCGATGCCGTGGCCGGGTCGCCAAGCGACGCCGTGGCAATTGCCGACACACTGTGTACTTGAATGCGTGCGAGCGATTCGTGGCACGGTACGTTGGCGTTTTGGCCTTCTTCGAGTGGCCCGATCGATCATCGACCGAACAAGCGGTGCCCGCAAGAAATGACCGCGGGAAACGATTCATTGACCTCCACGTCGTTGTCTCATTGATAGCGTGGAATGTGAAGATCGCGCTGCCTTCATGAGTTCGGCGAGATTTCCTGCGTCCACCGAACACACCCCTCGAAAATCACCATCTGAAGTCCCTTCATTCTCAAATACAGGAGGTTTGATATGCGTCAGTTTGTTGTAGCTCTGATCGTGACATGCTCGGCAGGGTTTTTCGCAGCACCTGCCAAGGCCCAGACAATCGTTGACGCGGTACTCGCCGCATCCGGGAACTCCGGCTTCGACACAAATAACCAGGATTACGACATGCTGCGCGACGCACTTGTCGCCGCCAATCTTGTCGCACCACTTGCTGACCCGAACGGGGTTTTCACGGTCTGGGCGCCAAACGATGCTGCGTTCATTCTGCTCGCTCAGGATCTTGGCTATGTCGGAAGCGACGAGTCTGGTGCTTTCTCCTTTATCGTCGGTCAACTTTCTGTCATCGGTGGCGGGGATCCGATTCCCGTGCTTAGTTTGATCCTGCTTTATCACGTCGCGCCCGAGCGTATTCCAGTATGGCAGTTCTTCTTCCGGAGTTTTTTCAACATTCCAGTGCTGACCTTGAGCGGTGAGACGTTCCAGCCTGCTTTCACGCAAGTGATTGACAACGATCCTGACCTTGCTGATGCATCGTTGACCTTCCCACTGAACGGTCGCCTGAGCAATGGTATCTTGCACACCGTGACGCGGGTCCTGATTCCAGTCGATCTTTGATTCGCACTGCAACGAAGTATCCGTTTCAAAGGGGAGCCCTGCATGGGCTCCCCTTTGTCGTATTTCCTTTACGCGGGTTGCGAGCTACCATCGAGGTGCTGCGGTCACAGCGCTCTGGCCTTATCTTGAATGGGAAGGCCACATCTGCCAATGTTTGAAACTCTCTCTGATCGCTTTAACGACACGTTTCGCAAGTTGTCGGGTCGGGGTCGCATCACGGAAGACAATGTAAGAGATGCGATGCGGGAAGTCCGCACGGCCCTGCTCGAGGCAGACGTACACCTCGACGCGGTCAAGTGGTTCTGCGATCAGGTCGTCGACGAAGCGCTCGGCCGCGAAGTGACGAAGTCACTCAAGCCCGGCCAGGAAATGATCGGAATCGTCCACCACAAGCTGGTCGATCTCATGGGCCCGGTCGACTCCCATCTCATGACCGTGGAGCCGGGGCCCACAATCATCATGATGAGTGGCCTGCAGGGTTCAGGCAAAACCACTACCTGTGGCAAGTTGGCGAGATATCTGGAATCACGCGGAAAGAGCGTCATGATTGCGGCCGCTGACCTGCAACGTCCTGCTGCCGTAGAGCAACTTCGCATTGTGACGAATCAGGTCGACGACCACGCCCGCGATCAGGGACGAACGGATCGCATTCACTTCTATGCCGAGCCAGACAAGTGCGATGAGTACGGCAAAGCTGTCGGTGTGGCTGTCGGTGTGTGTCAGCGGGCAGTCAAGGAGGCCCGCAAGATCAACGCGGACTTTCTCATTCTCGACACAGCCGGCCGCCTGCACATCAACAACGAACTGATGGGTGAGTTAGAGGCGGTACGTCGATCTGTCAAGCCGCACCAGATCTTTCTGGTCGTGGATGCAATGACTGGCCAGGATGCTGTGAACTCTGCGAAGCAGTTCCACGAGCAACTTGAGATTGATGGCGTGATCCTCACGAAGTTCGACTCGGACACGCGAGGGGGCGCTGCGCTGTCGGTCAAACAAGTCACCGGCGCACCGATCAAGTTCATCGGAGTCGGAGAGAAACTCGATGCGCTGCAGGAGTTTCATCCGGAACGAATGGCGAATCGCATTCTGGGCATGGGTGATGTTGTATCGCTCGTGGAGAAGGCACAGGAGCAGGTCAGCGAAGAAGAGGCCGAACGCATGGCGGCCAAGATGGCTGAAGGGAAGTTGTCGATGGATGACTTTCTCAAGCAACTGCGCTCGATTCGGCGTATGGGACCCATGAAACAGCTGCTCGGCATGCTTCCCGGCGTCGGCTCGGCGCTCAAGAATGTGGAAGTTGACGATAAGCAACTCGATCAGCTCGAAGGCATCGTGAATTCGATGACGCCTGACGAGCGTGAAGAACTCAAACTGCTCAACAAGAGTCGCACGAAGCGCATCGCCCGCGGGTCCGGATCTGCGCCGCCCGACGTCAACAAGTTGGTCAAGCAGTTCGAGATGATTCAGAAAATGACCAAGCAGATGGGATCGATGGGATCGCTCGGGAAGGTGAAAGCGGCAAAAGAAATGGCTCATATGGACCCAGCCATGCTGCCCGGCATGAAGGGTCTGCCCGGTATGGGCGGGAAAAAATCCACCAAGGCAGCTGGTGTGAAGTCTCGCTTCAAGCAGCGGAAGAAGCGCAAGTAACTGCGACGTCAATCAAGGTCAGACTGCGATGCAGCGGTTGATTCGTGACGACCCCGCGGGTGTCGCCCCCCCTGCCATTTGCGTTCTCAGGCGACACACTCCGAGAGTACAAATCATCTGCGAGCAACCGCTTCATCTATCGGCGCTGGATGGGCAATGGGTCCTTGATCTCACCCTTCAGCCAGGCGCGAACTCGAGGCATGAACACCTCGGTTGCGACGATCTTGCCACATGCGGCGATCGGAATCGCGAGCAACATGCCATAAATCCCCAGCACTGAGCCGCCAGCCAGTACCGCAACCACGATCGTCACCGGGTCGAGGTTCGTCGCCTTGCCGGCAATCATTGGCGTGAGCACATAGCCCTCGATGAGTTGCACGATCGCAAAAACGGCCGTGGGACCAACCAGGATCAACCAGAACGGCATACGCTCGCTCGCGGACATGCCGAACTGATCAAGCAACAACAATCCAACCGCGATGGGGATACCGACGCCGCCCAAATATGGCACGGCGCAGAAGATCCCCACGATCATCCCTGTCACGATCGGATATGGCACACCCATGATCGCCCAGCCGATTGATAGCAGCACGCCCATGATGAGCGAGATGACGATTCGGCCGCGCACAAACCCGGCAACAACACGATCCATCTTGCCGATCAGTTCGAGTAACTCCCGCCGGTTCGCTTTTGGAAGCAACTCTCGAGCAAAGCGCAGGACGTCCGGATACCAGAGTGAGAAGAAAAAGAAGTAAAACGGAATGAGGAATGCAATCAGACCGGCGGAGATGATCCGCCCCAGCACCTGCCATACCGCTGCCGCACCTTTCTGTACGAAGCCAACAATTGAACTGGATGTAGAACCATCACCTTGCCCGACTTGTTGCGCCGCGCGCAGACGTTCATCAATGAGTGCTTCCAACTCTGCGACTGTCATCGAAAGTACATCAGTGGCCGATCGATCATCTCCGGTGAGTGGGTCGGAATCGTCCGTCGGCGAGCCCTCCTCCTGATCACTGGGCGCCTTCTCGTCGGTCGATTCTTCTGAGGCAGGCGCTGTCATCGTGCTCTCCGCTTGGGCACCCTGTGACGGAGGTTCGTCCGCCTCGTCTGGCGCGAGGCCGGGAATGTATTCGACGATTCGATCGAATGCGTCCGCGGCATCCTCCGGCAAGAGTTGGGCGATCCGAGCGACGTTCTCGCGGTACTTGCCCGAGTTGATGTCATCAACGAGGTCGGCAGTCTGCGTCAGAGCCAGTGGAATCACGATCGCGAGCAGAAGCCCGAGGAACGCCCCGATCGTCACGATCAGCCCTCCAACGGCGCGTGCGCGGGTAATTTTCTCATGCTCGCTCAGGCGCGCAATGAGCGGCTCGAAGAGATACGCAAGCAGCAAGGCAATCAGCAAAGGGACAGTCACCGTGCGCAAGGCGTACCCAATGGCGACAATGCCAACACCCGCTGCCACAACGAGCAGGTCACGCACAGCCTGAATCTGCCAGATGTGCAGGCTCGACCAATCTTCCTGCGATTGGCCAGCGTCGGAAGAAGGCTCATCGCCGGAGGGCTGTTTCTTCTCCGTTGATTGCGATGACTTCCGCCGGCTTGGGGATCGGCGCTTCTTGGCCATAGCACGACAGTACCGGACTCGCCGGGCTTGACAAGTCTCGCACACGTTGTCGTCGGACTCGCCACGCACCTGGGCAAAGGAAAAGGCCCGCGTACCAGAACGATACGCGGGCCTCAATCGAGTCTTTGCTGATCACGCTACTCGCAGGAGGTTCCCCAGTTCGACAGAACCGCGAGCAGGTCGCTCAGGCCGACGCTGCCATCATCGTCAACATCTGCGTCGGGATCCGTGGTTCCCCACGCCGAGAGAACCGCAAGCAGATCACTCAGGCCAACCGTGAGGTCACCATCAGCATCGCCCGGGCAATCCCCGGCAGCACACGCAACATTCTCCGCGCCAGGCGTATCTGCGGACGGCGGATCGATTGAGAATGGATCGAACCCGCCGATTGTCCATGTCCCATCCGGCGAGCATCGATACACGTGAGCGGGGACAAATACGTCGTCCGGGCCGATGTTCACTCCGCCAAGCGATTCTGCGTACAAAAGGTCGCCGTCATCGCTCTCTTTGAGGCCGACGACATCCAGCACATCGGTCCACCAGGTGCCTGCATCTATCACACCGTCATCTTCTGCATCAATATCAGATCCCAGTTCAAGCAGAGCGTTGACATTCGCAGCGATCAGATGTGTGACATTGTCACCGTTTTCAAAGGAGAACGTCGTTGTGAAGTCCACGATCCCGCCTCGCCGTGGAATCAACGAGAACGTGTCTTCCGCGATGACAAGCAGACCATCGGGCGGGATGGTGAGCCCTGACAAATCCAGGTTCACTTCAATCACGCCGCTACCGGCGGCTCCATCGCCGATCACAATATAACGAAGGCCATCAAGCGACGTATCAGGCGGACCAAGAATCTCGACGTACTCATCGTCGTCGCCGCCGGGCTGATCGATGCGAATCTCATTGATCATGACACCAACGGGCGCAACAACCTCGCACGAGTCAATGATGAAGTTGCCATTCATGTCGAGGGTCGGATCCTCTTCAATATCACATGTATCCGGGATAAAGTTGCCGTTGCAGTCGACACCCGGCTCGAAGATCTCACACTCATCAAGGATGCCATTCTCGTTGCAATCGGCCATGCCCATCGCGAGATCACATTCGTCCGGCACGAAGTTAGCGTTACAGTCTTCAAACTCTTCGCAGATATCGAGGATTCCATTCTCGTTGCAGTCTGGAAAGCCGCCATCGATATCGCACACATCACCAACGCCGTTCTCGTTGCAGTCTTCCTGGCACGGATTCGGCAACGCGCAGTTGTCCATCGCGTCGGAAACGCCGTCGCCATCTGCGTCAGGCAGCGGCGGGTCATCCGGGCACCCGAGGAATGCTGTGCCATCACCCTGCGTACCCGGAGAGAATCGCGTGCCCCATGCGAAGAAGTGCACATCGAACTCGCCGGTAATCTCCGGCACGCGCGTGATGGATGAGTTCAGACCAGCAATCTCAGAATAGTTCACGATCGTTGCGGGCACACCCGTCGTGTCGATCAGCATCACCGTGTCTTCGTCGTTGTTCAGATTCAAGCCACCCTCCGACGCCGCCTGTGCAGTGATGTTCGAGAAGCTCGCATCTCCGAGGCAGCCGCCGCCAAAGACGACGACGACACATTGGTCAGCAATGATTGTGCCATCCGGGAAGATGTGCCGCACTGCCACGCCATCGCTGAGCATCCAACCGCTCAGATCGAGGTCGCCACCTGTGTTGTTGTATATCTCGACGAACTCATCGTCGGTGAAGCTGATGATCCCATCGCCATTCGTGTCACCGACGAGCTTTTCCGGATCAGCAAGAATCTCATTGATCACAACACCGCTGACCTGGCACTCATCGGGGAAACCATCCATGTTCAGGTCATCGCTGATCATCTCAGCGATATCGCATTCGTCGAGCTGGCCATTCTCGTTGCAATCGTTGCCATCAAGCTGGCACGTGTCGAGGATGCCATCGCCGTTGCAGTCCAGACCGGGATCGTCAGCGATCTCACACTCGTCAAGCACGAGATTGTCGTCGCAGTCTGTCTCAGCAGTCAACTGACAGAGATCGAGGATGCCATCGTTGTTGCAGTCTTTCGATGGATCAGCAAGGATTTCATCGGAATCAGACTCTCCGTTGCCGTCGCAATCATCGCCGATGAAGAACGTGCCGATCGGGAACGGAACGGCTGCTGTGCTGTTGGTCGTTTCACCATCAAGGGCGTTGGGTCCGCTGAAGGTCCAGTTCTCAAGTACGAAGGTCGAACCATCTGGCCCAGTCTGGCTGACGCGGTATGCCCAGCCATCCAGGTGCTCCCACGGTTCGCCGCTGCCGTCAACATTGATGTCGCCGAAGACGTCGATGACGCTGCCCATAAAGAACAGTTCGATCGCGTCGTCGCCGTTGATATTCGCAGCGCCGTCCACATAGTCCGGAGCGAATCCGAAGAAGTCGGAGAAACCAGTCGTATCACTGGCCACGTAAATGTGCTGGCCAGCGGTCGCAGCCACCATGGGAAAGATGAACTCTTCCCCGTCAGATCCACCGCCATTGTTGGCAGACCCGACGCCATACTCGCTCAGGTCAGGGATGTCGTTGACGACATACAGTTCGATCGCCTTCGGGACGCCGCCACTCAGCGGGCCGTCGATGACACCGGAGATAACAAGGTCGTTGGCGCCTGCCGAACCGGCAACCGACGCGCTCGCGGCTGCTGCAAGCAGCCAGGCTGTGACATTACGCATGACTCATGATCCTTCTTCGTTTCTTGTGGCGATCGCAGCACACGGCTCCTCGACCGCGGCAAGCGCCAGGGCACTTTCCTGCAGATCGCTGAGGGTAGCGGAATCAGTTCGCAAGGCGAGCACTGTTTGATCAGATTGACACAACCTGTGCGCCATTGCGTAAATCTGGGCAAGCATCCGGACACATCGCGAACATGCGATACAAAAACAGGACGCCGCCAAACGAGGCGACGTCCTGCGATAAGGGTACACAATGATGATCCGTTACTTGTTCGGCTCCACCCCAGCCCGTCGTGTGGGTTCATTTGTCTTCGCGGCGTTCGGTGATGCCGTCATCCGAATCTCATCCATCACCGATTCGGTGAGCGGAGCGAGGTACAACTCCACCCGTCGATTCTCCGCCGCCCCGTTTGTGCCGTTGGCGACGATTGGTCGGTACGAGCCATAGCCCGCGACCTGCATGCGCACCGGTTCAACGCCTGCTTTTGTCAACTGGTCGCGCACAGCGATTGCCCGGTGCACCGAAAGGTGCATGTTTGTCGGGTGCTTCGCCCGCGTGGAAGGCTTGCCAATCGGAACGTTGTCGGTATGCCCGACGATCCGGACCTCAAACTGCTGCGCGCTTGGCGTGTTGAGGATCTCAGCGAGCGCCCCAAGCGTCTGAGCAGCCCCTGATCGCACTGTTGCTGAGCCAAGATCGAACGTGAAGTCACTGGCAAATCGAACCATTCCGGTCTGAGCGTCAAACGTCAGCAACTCCGGATGGTTCCTGGCCAGCGATGTCAGGGCAGATTCGACATCACGAGGAAGCGGGCCAACTTTCAGGTCGCTCACCCGAGTCAGCAGGTCGTCGTAGCCAGTGCTCATCTCGTCGAGATCACCACGCAAAGCTGAGTTCTGCTGCTGGAGGCGGGCAAGATCCGACCTCGACTGTGAGAGTTCCTGCCGCACCGTATCCAGATTCGCGCGAGAGACGTCGCGTTCATCCTCAGCGGACACCAGTTGTTCTTTCAGCGATCGGTTTGACTCGAGAATCGCGTCATAACGATCCTGCTGGACGCAACCAGTCCCGACCAGCGGCACGGCAGCAATTGCAAAAGCCGAAATTATCGAAGCACGTCGCATGTCATATTCCCTTATGTAGTCACCTGTCGTCCATGTACGGTCCATGCGATCGGGCGCGCTGCGCCCATGCACGCATCGCTATCCTACAGCAATATCAGGAGGTTGACGTCTTTTGAACCATTTATCCCCAAACCTGCGTCCCCACGCATGGAACACTGAAGAGCGCCTTGCCTGACGAACACTGAGGTCGGATTTGAACAAACCTGATCGACAAGTTATCCACGCCGCAGGTCTTGCGCGGCCCGGGCTCCCTCCGATGGCACCGGCGTACGTCGAGCTCAATGGAGACACGCTGAGCTCTGTCTCGCGCTCCGCGATCGATACCGCGCGGGTTGAGGAGTGTTCGAATCTGCTCCTGCTGCCCGGCCTGGTCAACGCGCACAGCCATCTTGACCTCACGCACCTCGGTCCGCGTCCATTGGAAGGTGGCTTCGTCGAGTGGATCAAGGCTGTTCGAGATGCACGATGCCCTGCGAATGCGGCGGCGGATTCGGTCAGAACCGGTGTGCGACTCCTCCGTGCAGGCGGAACGGCCATCGTGGGCGACATCGCCAACTCAGGCGCTCAGCTGTCGATGCCGGGCGTGTCGTATCGTGAGTTCTTTGGCCTCGGGCACCGACAGCCACAGACGATCGAGGCGATGAGCACCTGGCTGCACGAGCCTCCGGCTGGTGCTGGCGTTCGCCACGGACTCCAGCCGCACGCGCCCTATTCCTGTGGGCCGGATGTCTACGCGTGGGCCGCCAGCCAGTCGGTCCTGCTCAGCACCCATCTTGCGGAAACCCTGGAAGAGCTGGAGTTTGTCCGCAACGCCCGCGGCCCGCTGGCCGACATGTTGCGGTCTTTCGGCGTGTGGGATGATGCCATCCACCCCACCGGGCAGCACCCGATTGATGCGCTTGCCGGTTCTCTTTCACGCGGCTCGTGGACGATTGCACACGCCAACTACATCGAAGACCGGCACATCGCGATGCTCTCAAGCTGGCCGGTGTCGATCGCGTACTGTCCGCGCGCAAGTGCCTACTTTGGGCATCCGCACGATGACTGGCCTGCCCACCGCTATCGGGAGCTGTTGACTGCCGGCGTCAACGTGGCACTCGGAACCGATTCGATCATCTGCCTCGACACGCCTGATCGCATCAGCATCCTCGATGAGATGCGGCTGCTCTTTCAACGCGATCACACCCCTGCATCCACACTTCTCCAAATGGCGACGGTCAATGGTGCTCGCGCATTGGGTTTCGATCCGCAACTCGTCTCACTGCAGCCCGGCCGTACCCTCGGCATCATCGGCATTCCGATTGACAAACCAGACGCACCGGCAGAGTCGCTCATGGAGCAGGCTCTCACAACAGACGCAACCCCGCGCTGGGTGGCTGGCCCTTTTGACGCGCAGGTCTTCCCATGAGTCTTCACCACGGAGTCAGGAGGGTCAGCGACTTCGAGCATGATCCCGTGACTGTCGGGCACAGCCTGCTCGGTGCGCGGCTGGTGCGATGGGTCGATGGGCAACGGCTCGCAGGCACAATCGTGGAAGTCGAGGCGTACCTCGGCGTGGAAGATCAGGCAGCGCACACGTATGGTGGCCGACGAACCAGCCGGAACGAGGCGATGTATCTCCCGGGCGGCCATGCCTACGTGTATTTCATCTACGGCATGCATTATTGTCTCAATGTCGTGTGCGGGAGGCCCGACGAAGGCGTGGCGGTGCTGATTCGCGCCATCGAACCGGTTGAGGGCGTCGGCACGATGCGCATCAACCGGCGCGGCATCTCACGCGAACGCGACTTGACGCGCGGCCCAGCCCGCCTCTCCCAAGCGATGCAGATTGACACTTCGCTCAACGCCGCCGATCTTCGCATCGACAATCGTCTGTGGATCGAGCACGGACCATGTCTCGATCAATCGCCATCAGAAATCCTCTGCGGGCCGCGTATCGGCGTCGACTATGCAGGCTCATGGGCTTGCAAGCCATTGCGGTTCTGGATCGAAGGCAACCGGTTCGTATCCGGTTCGGCTGCTGCGAATCGCGGCGGCACACGGAAACGCGATTGAGATTCCGCGCCTTCAGCCGATAGCATTGTCAGGATACATCCGGTCGTTGCGTGTTCGACCGGGCTACCATTGCACGGTGCATTAAGGATCATCATGTGAGCCACACCGGCATGAGCAACCAACTGGAAGTTGACTGGGCAGCGATGCTTGAACACGCCGGGCCATACCCGCTCGAAGCGTTTGAATTCGTGCGCGAAGGTCTCAACTACACCGTCGAGCACGTACACACGGGCATTGACGCGGCGTCCATGAACGAGGTTGATCGCCATATCAACGGGCCGCAGTTGTGCGTCGGCCTGCGAGATTACGCTATCGAACAGTTTGGCCTGATGGCACCTGCAGTGCTCAGCCACTGGCACGTTCGTCGCACCGAAGACTTCGGCAGAATCGTCTTCGCGATGATCCAGTACGGCCTTATGAGCAAGACGGATGAAGATTCGCTTGAAGACTTCCGCGGCGTGTACGACTTCGCAGAGGCATTCAGCGAAGATCAACTCCTGCAGTTCATCAGCAGCAACTGATTACACGTATTTCGCCACCCCCACCGCGTCATCGGCGACGCTTTGTTGCTACGCTTGCAGCACATGTACGCCCTGCCCTGGCCACTGACTCGTGTGCTTGTCGCTCTGTTCGGCGCAATCGCTGAGTTCGGAAAGTTCGTCTGTTTTCTCGGCGAGGTCGCACGCTGGATGTTCCGCCATCCCGCACGGTGGTGTCGCTGGCGGCTGATCGGCCCGCAACTCTACGCGGTCGGTGTTGCATCGATCCCGGTCGTCGCGATCACCGGTGCGTTTATCGGCATGGTGCTCGCACTCGAAGGCTACGACACATTCCGCGCGCTTGGACAGGAAGGCCGTCTCGGCGGGGTGATCAACATCTCCGTTGTGAAACAGATCGGCCCGGTCCTCGCTGCGGTCATGGTTGCCGGGCGCGTCGGCAGCGCGCTCGCAGCGGAACTCGGCACAATGCGTGTCACCGAACAACTCGATGCCATGCGCGCCATGGCGGCCGACCCCATCCCATACCTCGTTCTGCCGCGATTCATCGCATGCGTCGTCATGACACCGCTGCTCACTGTCTACTCCGACCTGCTCGGCGTGTGGGGCGGCTGGCTCGTCACCGTTCAGTTCTACGGCGTGTCCACCTTCGAATACTGGAACTTCACCGAGTACTTCGTCAACTGGTGGGAGCCGGTCTCCGGAATCATCAAAGCCGTGTTCTTTGGTGCCAGCATCGGGCTGATCTCCTGCTATCGCGGCTTCAACTGCGGCTCGGGCGCTGCGGGCGTGGGCAGGGCTGCAACCGAAGCGTTCGTGGCGAGCTTCATGGCGATCATCGCGCTGAACCTCGTGCTCGCCAGCGTGCTCAACACGATCGATGACCTGTTCATCACGCCCTATGACATATCGCCGCTCGGGTGATTCGCCGATTCCGCCTGTCTTCGCTGCCACGCGTATCCTTGTGGAGCGATGCAATCGCTATTGAAGGAACCGCGATGAAGCAACGATTCCTGCTTGTCTGTATGACTGTCATCCTCTGCATGGCCGCGTCGGCAGCGGTCAACCCGGAACCGTCCGGCAGGCCGCCCAAGGGTCCGCTCTCCCGGCACGAACCCAAACTCTACGACGTCACCTTCCAGGTCACTGCAGACACCCACCTGCCGCGCATCGCCACCGAGCGGCGCAGCTACAACATGACAGATGCGCCCATCGTCCTGCCCATCATCTTCCAGAGCACGTTCAGCAAGGTCGATCAGAAATCGCTGGGCGCAAAGCTCTGGCTCGATGGCAGAGAAGACGAAGCCATCAGCCAGCGCACCGCGCTGGACGGCGGCTTCCCGTTCCACACCCACCTTGCGAAGATGACCATCGCACGATTCACTGGCAGTGCAGTGCGATGGGAGATCACCTACCGCACGCAGGTCTGGTCGAGCAAGATCGACGATGCTGCTGCAGCACGCCTGCCGTGGCCCAGGGAGTTTCCCAAGGAAGTTGCCGACGGCCTCCAGCCGCAACCGTTCATCGAATCAAACCACGAGATCTTCAAACGCGCTGTGGAAGACGCAAGCCAGGGGCAGTTGCGACTCGTCCCCCCCTATCTCGCGGCCAAGGATCTCATCCGCTACTGCACGCAGAAGATTCGCAAACGCCAGTCCCTTGTCGAACACGGCTTTCACAAGGCGATCCTCGGCATGCGTGTCAAGGGCGCGCTCAAGACTGTCCAGGATGGCATGGGCAGCCCGGCAGATATCCTTTGCGTCTGCATCGCAACCCTGCGCGCCGCGGGTATCCCCGCCCGGCCGGTCATCGGCATCAAACGGCAGGACGGCCCCAACACCTTTCACGTCTGGGGCGAGTTCTACCTCGATGGTGCCGGCTGGGTCCCGTTCGATCCTGAGCAGATGCACGGTGGCGGCATCCGCACGCGCGATGTCACGCGCCCGTGGCCTGAGTGCGGCACGATAGATGATCTCAACCAATGGATTCCGCTCGCATTCCACTTCATCGCGCCCGCGCAAGTCGAGTCGCCGCTGTATCCGGCC